>JASHRB010000074.1 GCA_030037575.1 Candidatus Sulfotelmatobacter sp.
CCGGGACCGTAGGAATCCGCGGTGTCGATGAAATTGATTCCTAATTCGACGGCGCGCCGCAAAACTCCGACAGCCTCAGCCCGATCCGCAGGCTCGCCCCAAATTCCGTCTCCCGTGATTCGCATCGCGCCGAATCCCAGGCGCGTGACCCGAAAGTCGCCTCCGAGCAGGAATTGCCCAGCGCTTTTGGCCAGTGCCGGTCCCGGATGCATTGCCGATTTGCGATTCTCCATGTCTTACCTCCAGAATAAACTCTGACGGCGCGAACACCCTCGCACCCCGCGTCAGCTTCAGGCTGTCATACACAGCAAACTGGTTCCGAATGCGTTATTGCGCGGTCAGCAGTTTGCACCCGGGTGGCTACGAAGAGACCGCCAGCGGCCCGCGGGAAGGAAGTGGATCCTGCATTCGGAAGGCTGGACGTTTTGCTCAACCGCGCCGGGGTATTTCGCTTCGGCGCACTGCCACGGCTCTTGGAACCGAGGGCGCGGGTGGCCGTAGAACTGCACGGCCGAGCGGGAAGCCGGCGCCTATGCCCTTGGACGCGCCAGTCACCCTGGCCACTTTATCAGACGGTCTGCTCATCTTGCCGTGGCCCTTGATCCGACTCTCCCCGAACCTCCACCGCCCGTGAATTGCGCCTGGCGCGCACAAAAATTATCGATTTATGCTCCTTATGCTCAAGAGGGTCTTGAAGCAGCTCCTCAACATTCAATTTTGCATTCTGAACCAATCCTCGCCAACCCTTCTCTCATCGGATGATGCAAAACCGGCGGTGACTGCTCCGGCCGGATTACATTGTGAGGACGGCTCGGAACCGAGCCCTGCCCTGGGCAACTCGGTCGTAAGCCTTGGCTGCCTCTGCCAATGGGTACGTCTCGACAATCGTTTTGACTTTTCCCTGCGCCACGAAATCAAGCGCTTCGTAGAGATATTCCGGGCCGTTCTGCTGACTGCCGATGATGCGGATGCGCTTCATGATGAGATCCGTCAGCGAGACGGAAAGCGGCTCCGCGTCCGCGCCCATGGTGACGAGCCGGCCGTCGGGCCGCAAGCCCTGTATGCTGTCCACCATCGCCTTGGTCGAATTTGAGGTGCTGAGGATCACGTCCGCGCCCCCAACCGCCGCAAGGCTCTTGCCGTCGCGCACAACCTCATCCACGCCCAGGTCGCGAATCAACTTGTCTTTGTCAGGGGAGTGGGAAATGGCGATGGTCTCAAAACCCGCCGCCTTGGCGTACTGCACCGCGAGGTGGCCAAGGCCGCCGATGCCAAGTACGGCCACGCGCTCGTGCGGCTGAGGATCGGCCCAGCGCAGCCCGCTGTAGACCGTATAGCCCGCGCAGAAAATCGGCGCCGCCTGCTCGTAGGAAACCTTGTCGGGAATCAGATAGGTGGCGTCGGCATTCATCAGCATGTACTCGGCGTGCCCGCCGGGTGCATCAATTCCTGTGCCCTTCATGTAGGGGCAAAACATTCTGCGACCACGCTGACACCATTCGCAGCGCCCGCAAGTGGATTGAATCCAGGCGGTGCCCACCCGGTCGCCGACCTTTCGCGTAATGACGTCGGGAGCCAGGGCAACGATTTCGCCCACCGGCTCGTGGCCTAAGATGCGGGGAAATGATCCGGGAAAGTGTCCGAGCGTCAGATGTACGTCGGTGTAGCAGATGCCGCTGGCATGCATTTTCACCAGCACCTGACTCGCACCGGGTTGAGGTTGCGGAACTTCTTTGAGCTGCCACGAAGTGTTCACAGCGGGAACCACCGCAGCTTGCATAACATTTCCTCCCACGGCATTTCGATGCCAGAGAATTTGCGCTCGGTGCATGATTTTGCGCGCGAATCGCCAATCGCGCACACGTGGTTCGGCACTTCGGAGGACTCCAGGCCCGCCCCGAACGGCTTTTCCAGAACCATTCGTGTCCACCCGTGTTCTCCAGGGCCGGCCTAGAAGATCAGGGCGGCGAGATGGCTCGGGGATGAGAGCGTCAACAGAACTCCACTGTGCGGCGGTCGGGTCTCGGGTATGGAGGGGGTGGCATCGATTTGCCTCCGAACAGGATTTTTCTGGAATTGGCCGGGCGACCAAAATCTCCTGATGGATCATAAGAATCGGCTGGTTGACTGGGTGCAAGGCGGGAAGTATGCTTTGCGACCAAGGTTGCTTCGCTGAGGGTGCGCGGTGAGTGCAGGTTCCTCGAAGCCCCAGTCTCCGAAGCAAGCTCTCTGGCTTGTAAAACACTCCCATGAGGCAGCCGTTGTAGACTCGGCAAACTCTCTTCGACCATCAAAAGCGCATGGCAGGCGGGAAAACACCGCGCCTGCCGGAACTTCACGATCAGAATCGGAAAACAATTCCAGCCGATGGTTGCGCCGTGTGGGTCCAGCTGTCAGTGTTAAGGGCTCTGATCCCAAAATCCGCGTCTTTGTAGACATATCCCCTATACTCGGCTCGCAAAGAAAGGTGTTTGGTAAGCGTGTAATTGACTCCGGCGCCATACAGAAAAGTACCTTCTGCCTCAGTATCAGCGCCGGACACGAAGCCGCCCGGGTTGCCCGTTGGATGAAATACCAGACTGCCGCCGCCGCCCAGAACGTAAGGATTAAGTCGGGCTATCGCGAAGGGAAGAGCCACAACCACATCGGCCGTGGCTGCGTGCACATCAGACTGGACTCTCGAGAACCCGCCCGTAGAAAAATACCTCTGGGTGTCGCGGTCATAGCCGTAGTTCGCTTCGCCGGAGAGCCAGCGACTGAACTGATAACGATACCCAACGAGAAATCCGCCCGTCTCTGTCGTTGTCCGCGAAATTCCCTGGCCGCTGGTGTCCTGCGTGAAAAAGCCTGTGCCTTGAACACTGATCTCCGAGCGATTTTCCTGAGCCGTGGCAGCAAGACTCAAGAGAACGATAAAACCTGCAAGCATGATTGCAGTCGGTCGCATGGTGCGATTTCCTCCGTAGTTGAATGTGTGCCCGCGGTTCCCGCAGTTATGGTGGCGCGGTCAAGTGTGGTGGTCACAGCCTGAGCGTGGGCATGTGAGATGCCAAAGCGGCCTGCGTTTCTGCGCCCTGGTCAAAGGCTTGAGCGAAGGAAGGTTGGGCGACAGCGGGGCCGGAGACTGCGGGGAGGGATGTCGAGCGCTTCGGAGCCGTGTTCGGCAGATGACGAAACGACGACATTTTTTATCGAACCCTTCTGACTTTTCGCTACACCGGATCAAACGCATCCGCGGATCGGGTGCTTGTCCCTCCGTCGCAGCGATGCTTGGGGCGAGAGCGTTCCCGGGTTAATCGTGAGAACCGACGTCCATGATCTTTAGCAGCCATCTGGCGAGTGAATGAGCAACCCAAGGAATCTCAGAAACTTTGCGTATTCTCGCCTGAGCCATAAATAGCGACCGCCGAATTGACGCTGTAGTCGCGGTGATCAATGGTCAGAACCTTCTCCCCATAGAGTCGAACGTCGACAAAGGTCCTATCTCTTTGCGGAAGCCAAAAGTCGTCGATTTTCTGGTACTGGCGCACAAACTCGGCTCGCTGGATCCAGAAAGAAAGCTTCTTGGCGGGATGGCCTTCAATCCGGACAACCACATAATCTTCGGCATCAATCCATACTTTGCCTTCGAACAGGTATTTGTCCCTGCGTTTGGGCATCGCCTGCACCACGAAACAGCGGTAGGGTCCCACCTGTTGCTCGCCGAGCAGGTCCAGACTGTAGTTTGCCGGGGAGATCGCGCTATCGTGCTGCTGTTTACCCGTCGCTGTTTCGATCTCGCTGGCAATGAGCGCATGGAGCGCCAAACGACGAACCACGGTCGACCCTTTCTCGGACGTGACCACAAACTTCTTCCGGTCCGGCGCCAGGTACTCCATTCGCCCAATCTCTTCGGCGTGCACCTTCCCCTTCAGGTCCAGCACTTGATAAGTCCTCAGCGCGGTGTAGTTCGCGAGCGTCGCCGCCCGAAGGGAATTGTGGGCGACCAGTTGATCGAAGATCTGGCTTGCCGTGACGCCGGGTCGTAAAGCTTCGAGCGGGGTTGCAATTTCGGTTTGGCTCCGCGGGTTGAGCTGCGCGTGCGCGCTCACGGCGAACGTGGTCATGGCCAGAAATGCGACGTCAACAACGAACCGTCTGCTCTTCGTGGGTGGCGTTGTCGTGTTTCTTCCTCGCACGATTGGACTCCCTTTTTCAATCCTCGAAACTGCGCACGCCACCCTGAAATTTATTTTTGATCACGCTGGACCACAGCCACTTGATCACCCGGGCATCGTTGTAGCAGTACGCCAGGTTGTGGTTCAGGGTTGAGAAACAGTGCCGCTGGCAGGTGGACTTCATGGCCGACAGTTGCCTCTCCTCGAATTTGGGATGATCGATGTTGCCCCAGTCGAAGCTTGCTCCATACATGGGGAAACAAGGAGCCACGGTGCCGTCCGTGCGGATGATGACGTTGTTTTCTCCCGCCCGGCAGTTCCATTCGGCAAAATGCAACTCACCGTTTGGCTCTTGTACAATCCCGGGCATCGACCGAAGCAGTTCTGCCTGATGTCCGTTGCCGCTGGTGCCGTCGCCGTTCCAGCCGTACTTCCGCAAATCGAGCCCCGACGACATGCGCACAAAGGCCTTGATCTCTTGCAGGCGTTGCACCGAGTTCACCATCTGATAGCCGGCTTGGTTTTTCTCGATCAGCCAATCGACCAGAGAGTCGATCTGCCGCCAATCTTCCGGGCGGATGTACGTGGGGTTGTCATACAGGTGCTTAAAGTGATCGTCCTGTTCGAGCATCGGCGTCTCATTGATGTGGTAGTCGGTGGCAATGCGTTGGTCGTGCGCGTATTCGGTGAGCTTTCTAACATCCTCCCGGTTGTTGCGACAGATGTTGATGTTGAAAAACACCAGGTAGCCATCGACGTATTGCTTGCGCAGGATGTGTTCCAGATTCTTTTGCGCGGGAACAAAGGCTTTGGGCAGGCTAGGCTGCAGATCCCAGGAGTCCAACGCGAAATTAAACACAGCCACGCCGGCATCGCCCAGGCGATCGGCGAAATCGGGCTTCAGCAAACGACCATTGGTGGCGATATAGACCCAGAAGCCTTTCTTCGCCGCGTAGTAGACAACTTTGTGAATGAAATCCGGCCGCAAGAGAGGCTCGCCCCCCATCAGCGCCAGGACCCGGCAACCGTTGTCGTGCAGCCAGTCGATCGAGCGCCGGGCCACGTCCTCGGTCATGCCCTTGACTTTGTTGTTGTAGGACCAGCAATACCAGCAATCGAGGTTGCACTTGTACTCGACAAATAAGTAGGCGGTAATAGGGTGGAATTCGCCCGGCAGGACTCGCGACCTGACGTAGGGAAACAACCATCCTCG
>JASHRB010000075.1 GCA_030037575.1 Candidatus Sulfotelmatobacter sp.
CGGCAAAGCGCTTGGCCGCGTCGGCCCAGGGATCTCCCAGCGCCTGCTTGAGGCCGAGCGACATGCGTCGCTCCTCGAGATTGATTCCGAGGATGAGTGCATCGACCATTTCATCCACTTTGACCAGAGTGTCGGCGCGGCGCAGCTTTTTGCCCCACGACATCTCCGAGACGTGGATCAGACCTTCTATTCCCGGCTCCAGCTCTACGAAGGCGCCGAACTCGGCGATTCGCGTGATTCTGCCCCGCACCCGCTCACCCAACTTGTACTTTCCGGCCGCGGCATCCCAGGGATGCGGCTGCAGTTGCTTCATGCCCACGGAAATGCGCTGCCGGCCAGCGTTGTTGGCAATTTTGAGCACCTTGACCTCGACGTTTTGCCCGACCGCCAACACCTCCGCGGCTTTGGCCACCCGGCTCCAGGTAATGTCGCTCACGTGCAACAGCGCGTCGACGCCGCCGCCCAGATCGACAAAAGCGCCGTAGTCGGTGAGCTTGCGAACCGTGGCGCTTCGCCTTGCACCTTCCTTTAGTTGGGAAACGCGGCGTTGTTTTTCTGCGCGCTCCGCCTCTTCAGCCGCCGAGCGATGATCCACCACTACGTCTTCGTCGGCCACATCGAGCTTAATGATGTGGCACAGAATTTCCTGCCCTACCATTTTTTCGAGATCGGTGGCCTCGCGAACCCCGCTGCGCGAAGCCGGCATGAACGCGCGCACGCCCACATCGACGCTCAGCCCACCCTTGGTTACGCCGGTTACGGTGCCGACAATGGTCGCCCTATGGGCAAAAGCCTTTTCTAAAGCGGCCCAGTCGGTGGGACGCTCGACCTTTCCCCGAGAAAGTTGGTAATAGCCTTCCGCATCACGGCCTTTCACCGAGACCGAGATTTGATCGCCGGGTTTCACGGTTTCGCCAACCGCCTGCAAATCAGCCAGCGTCAGAATGCCTTCGCTCTTGAATCCGATATCGAGAAAAACCGACTCTGCGGAAACCGCGATTACTGTTCCGATGAGCTGCTGGCTACCGTCTTCACGAGTCTGCGAATGAGATTTTTCGTATTGCGACAGCATCTCGCCGAACGCCGTCCCCTCTTCGGGGGAAGAACCGGCAGCGGGAGAATTTTGCGGAGCAACGGGATCGGGCATGGTCGAAATCGGCAGGAAGAAAATGGTAGGCACGAGGAGACTCGAACTCCTGACCTCTACCGTGTCAAGGTAGCGCTCTAACCAACTGAGCTACGCGCCTACGCTGCCAACATTCTAATGACCGGCGAGTGTTCTCGCAACGCAGCGCGTGCCAGGCCGGCGACGAAAGACTCGGCCCCCGTGGAGGGGCCGTTTTCCCCGGCAGGGCGGTCCGCTAGTAGTTGCCAACTCGCGCTGCGGGCGGCGAAAATTACTGCATGGCCAAGAGCTCTTTGCCAAAGAATGCAGGTTCTGGCGACGCGCCCGCTTCGGCTCCATTTTCACCCCGATCGATGGTTGTGGTGACCTTGGCCAATCCCAGGGATAAATTCTGGGGAATGATTCTGGCCCTGCGCCCAGAGGGTTTGAGCCTGAGCGGCATCGAGCTGGCGTCATTCGAAGATCTGGTCTTGATGGTACGGGATGGCGAAGCGTTCACGCCGGCCGTCGTTTTCTTTCCCATGCACCGCATCGAACGAATCGAACTCGACTTGCCAGACGGCAATTTGCCTTCCCTGGGGCAACGATTTTCCGCAAAAACGGGAATCGATCCCATGCAAGCGCTAAGCGCGCAGACAGCCCCTCGAACCACTGTAGGGGGCGCCGGCGCAGTCAAATCAGGCGTTCGTTCGGCAAAGGGGCGGGCGTGAGAATCGCACAAATTTTCACCGCGCCGAATCAACTGACCCTGCTGCGCCTGGCCTTCGTTCCGTTTGTGGTCATCGAGCTCCTGGATGGCCGCTATTTCTGGGGGCTGGCCTTATTTGTAACCGCGGGATTCAGCGATGGGCTCGACGGATTGCTGGCGCGCAAACTGCGCCAGCAGACTTTGCTTGGCCAGTATCTCGACCCGATCGCCGACAAACTCCTGCTCAGCACGATGTTCCTGGTGCTTTCCGTATTGCGCAAGATTCCGTGGAAATTTACTGTCCTGGTTTTCAGCCGCGATATTTCGATTCTCGCGGCCAGCGCTGTTCTGTTCGCGATTTCGGGTTTGCGCGATTTCCGGCCCAGTATTTTTGGGAAAGCGAACACGTTTTCGCAGATCGCCGCGGTATTTTTCGTGCTGCTGCATGAGGTTTGGCGGCCTCGCTGGATCACCATTGCACGAACCACGTTTTTGCGCGCGACCTTGGCCTTCACTATCATCTCCGCGTTGCACTACATCCTCCTGGTGCAGCACCGGCTGCGAGTGCACGCCCAAGGGTTGGCGGAGCCTTCCGCCCACGAGGTTCCTCCGGCGGTCAACCCGAGTTGACCCTGTTTCGCGCGTCCACCTAGAATTGTCAGTTCTTCTTCAAGCGCTTCGCACCGATGGCCCTACGCCTTTACAACACCATGTCCTCGCAGATCGAAGAGTTTCGGCCCCTGCGCGACAACGCAGTGCGCATGTATGCCTGCGGGCCGACCGTCTACGACTACGGCCACATTGGAAATTTCCGCAGCTTCGTTGCCGTGGATTTGCTGCGGCGGTTTCTGCAGCAGTCGGGTTACAAAGTGAAGTATGTGATGAACATCACCGACGTCGACGACAAGATCATCCGTAACGCCGCGCGCGCGGCAGTGAGCGTTCAACAATACACCGAAAAGTATGTGAAGGCGTTTCTGGAAGACTCGGCCATGATTGGAATCGAGCCGCCGCCGCAGTTCGTGCGGGCGACCGATCATATTCCGGAGATGGCGGGGTTTGTTGCCCAGCTGGTGGAGAAAAAGCTGGCATACCGCGCCGACGATGGTTCCTATTATTTCCGGATCGCAGGATTTCCGCGCTACGGGCGGCTTTCGAAAAAAGATTTCAGCGCGATGCTCGACGGTGCGCGGGTTGACGTGGATGAGTACGACAAAGACAGCGCGCGCGATTTTGCCTTATGGAAAGCTCCCAGGCCGGGGGAAGCGGCGTGGGATACGGCGATCGGACCCGGCCGGCCGGGCTGGCACCTCGAATGTTCGGTCCTGTCGATGGAGGAATTGGGCGAGAGTTTCGACTTGCATGCCGGCGGCGAAGATCTGATCTTTCCCCATCACGAAAACGAAATTGCGCAATCGGAGTCGCTGACCGGAAAAACCCTGGCCCGGTTCTGGTTTCACGTGCGTTTTCTTCTCGTGGAGGGCGAGAAGATGGC
>JASHRB010000007.1 GCA_030037575.1 Candidatus Sulfotelmatobacter sp.
CCAGCGGCGAGCACAGAAAGACAAAGGCGTCGGCAATCGATTCGGGGCGGTTGCGCTTGCCGAGCGAAACACGGAGAACGAATTGGCGATACGCGGGA
Organism: Candidatus Sulfotelmatobacter sp.; assembly: GCA_030037575.1. Taxonomy (GTDB): domain Bacteria; phylum Acidobacteriota; class Terriglobia; order Terriglobales; family Acidobacteriaceae; genus Sulfotelmatobacter. The sequence goes on from JASHRB010000007.1 coordinate 99, forward strand.
TCTTCCTCGAACACCTTGAGCGAACTGCCCGCCGCAACGTTTCCCGGTGAAAGCACATTCACGCGAATGCCCCCGGAGGCATACTCAAGCGCCATGCAGCGGGCAAAGTTTTCGAGCGCAGCCTTGGCCGAGGCGTAGGCGGGAATTTGGGTGTGGGGAACGCGCGCCACGTAGGAGGAAGTAAAAATCAGATGTCCGGCGATCTTTCGCTTCGTCCACTGGGCAAAGACAGCGCGCGTCAGGCAAACCTGCGCCAGAAAATTGAACTTGAAAATCCGTTCGAATTCGGTTTCCGAAGTCGTTGCAAAAGGATGAAGCCCGCAGCCGCCGGCATGGCCGAGCACGGTATCCATGGCGGGGAAGCGGGCAAACGATTCATCGACCACTCGACCCAGCTGCGATGAATCGGTGATATCACACGAGTGGTAAAAATAAGCTTGATCAGGAATCCGCCACTGTTTCAGCGTCTGCCGCGCCGCCGGTTCCGGCTTGAGGTCAATCAGAACTAAACTGGCTCCGGCGGCGCTCAGTTTCTTCACCATGTGCTCGGCGATGGCGCCCAGCGCACCGGTAAGAAAAATCGCTTTGCCGGAAAGATCGATTTGGATCATGGTTCTAGAGTCGCGCGCATTCCATGAATCGAGATTCAAACTCCCTGCGCCCGCGCGGGCCGGCGGTGAAATGGCAGCCGCCTTCTACATGATTCCATACTTCTCAAAGGCGGCAACTGCGCTGCTTCCTTGTTCAAGCGCTTTTCGAACCAGCTTTTCGCCGCGCGCTTTTTCCCAGGCCTTCGCGAAGATTTCTGTCGCTGCCTCCGCGGGAACGACGCAAACTCCATCGATGTCCCCGAAAATAAAATCCCCCGGTCGAATGCGAATTCCGCCGATTTCGATGGCGACGCGGAAATCCACCACTTTATATCGCGGCGCAGAATCCTGGGCGTACGATCCCCAACAGAATGCAGGAAGATGGAGGCTCACCACGGCCTTGGTGTCCCGGATATAACCATTCACCACCGCCCCGGCCGCGCCCAGCTTGCGGGCCCGGACGCTCATGAGCTCGCCCCAAAGAGCGTTGCGCGGCGACGCACCCGTATTCACGTAAACTTCGTTGGCCTTCAAATCGTCCAAAGCTTCCAGCATTAAGCCGAAGGGTTTTTCCATCAGCTGGTTCTTGGTGCCCGAAACTTTTTCTTCAAACACATCCACGGCCAGCGCCGGCATAGCGCGGCCCGCCACAACCATGTCTGGCCGCAAGGCCTGAATCTGCGGAGGAAGAAATTGATGCTGCAGACCCAGCTTGTCCATGACATCGCCCACCACGCAGGTGAACAACTCCTTGCGCATGGTGGAAAGCAGTTGTTCGTCGTTTTGCCAGAGCGTCATGGTTTGGAGAAGTTGGTGCAGCTGACGGTTACGACCCCCACGCAAGCAGATTCGGTCCGCAGCCGGAATCAATTCTTGCCTTGCCGCGCCTCTTGGATTTTCGCAATAAATTGCCGCGCCAGGTCGGTGATCGATTGATAATCGCCGCGTTTCGCCCCGGCCGTCAGATTGCTCCCTGCTCCCAGGGCAACGCAGCCGGCCCGAATCCAATCGGCGGCATTGTCCACGCTCACCCCGCCGGTCGGCATGAGGCGAGCCTGCGGCAACGGCCCCATGACCGCCTTGACGAAAGCCGGCCCCAAGATCTCCCCCGGAAAAACTTTAATGATTTCCGCGCCGCACTCCATTGCCCGAACAATCTCTGTGATCGTGCCCGCGCCGGGCATGTAAGGAACCTGATAACGATTGCATAGTCGGGCGCTCTCGGGGCTGACCGACGGCCCGACAATAAACTGCGCTCCCGCCAGAATTGCCGCACGCGCGGTCTCAGGATCGAGCACCGTTCCGGCGCCAATGAGAATATCTTGGGACGGGTCGCGGCGAGCGAGTTCCGCAATCACCCCCAGAGCGCCCGGCACAGTGAAAGTAATCTCAATCGCTCCCGCGCCACCTTTTGCGCAGGCATCGGCAATCCGGGCCGCTTGCTCGGAACTCTCGGCCCTGACCACCGCGACCAGGCCGGAATCAACAATCTTTCTCAGGATTTTCTGCTTCGGTAAAGGCATATATGGGTTTGGTCAGAAAATGGGGACGCGCTTCGCAAACGCAGTCAGTATCTTACAGGATGCGCCGCCTCACTCGAAAAACGGCTCGCCTTTGCGCGCATACTTCCGCGCCACTTTTTCGTTTAGCCTGACTCCGAGACCGGGCTTGTCCGGCAGGCAAATCCTTCCCTTTTGAATGATCGGCTGGGGAATTCCTTCTACCAAATCATTCCAGAAGGGCACTTCGGAGGCGTGAAATTCGAGCAGCAGAAAATTGGGAATGGCCGCGCAAAACTGCGCCGACGTCAAAGTCCCAATCGGACTGCTGATATTGTGCGGGGCGATGGGTATCGTCTGCCCGTCGGCGAATTCTGCGATTTGCCGCGCAATCGACAAACCGCCGACTTTCTGCAAATCCGGAGTTGCGACTCCCACGGCGTGAGTCTCGAGGATTTCCCGAAACCCCTCAAAGAGAAACAAATTCTCTCCCGTCGCGATCGGAACTTTTACCCGCGAAGCGACCGCGCGCAGCGCTTCTACGCTTTCCGGAGGCACGGGATCTTCCAGCCAGAGCAAGCGGAACGGCTCGAGCGCGTGAGCCACTTTGATCACGTCGCTCGCGCTGTATCGCCAATGGCAATCGGCTGCCAAATCAATTTCATTGCCCACGGCATCGCGCACCGCGCCGATCAGATTCACCATGTGATCGATGGCACGGTTGCTGAGACAGCGGTTGTGCGCATCAAATCCCTCGGTGCCGGGAACATCGAGATCGAACTTCAGCGCGCTGTAACCCTGCGCCTTCATCGCCAAAGCACGCGCGCGGTAAGCCTTCGGCGAAGCCGGCGGTTCACCCTCAGTCGGGGCGTAATAATCTTTCCGACGGTGCCGGGCTTTTTGCCGGATCCACGACGGCGGCCGCGATCGAAGCACTTCATCCAGGCTTTCCAGCGCTTCGCCGCCGTGACAATCGGCATAAATACGGACCTGGTCGCGAAACTTTCCCCCGAGCAACCGGTAGATGGGCACGCCCAGTGACTGACCGAAGACATCCCAGACAGCGGCTTCGATGCCGCTGATCGCGTTATAGATGATGCCAGCGACCGAACCCGCGCCGGAAGTCGCCAGCTGGAGTTTGCGAAATAACCGGTGAACGTCGCGCGGATCTTCGCCCATGAGCAGCGGCTCGAGCGAGCGCAAAATCGAAGTGAGGCCGGGAGCGAAAAAGCACTCCCCCAGCCCCTGAATGCCCTCGTCGGTCTCGATGCGAACGAATGTCCAATCGAAATTCCCTTCCACCACCGCGGTCTTGAGGCGCGTGATCTTCAATTGGTTTCTCGCCCACAGCCGACAAGGGCAAGCCACGATGACGCCGTACCTGGAGCGCCAGTGTGTTCTTGCGCGTTCGCTTAGAATATAACGCACCGTGGCCAAAACCATCGTCACCTTCGGCGAACTCATGTTGCGCCTGGCTCCTCCTGGCGCAGAACGCTTTCTGCAAAGCCCGCAGCTGCTGGCCTCTTTCGGCGGAGGCGAAGCCAACGTGGCCGTCGCGCTGGCGCAATTCGGACTGCCCAGCCGGTACGTGACCGTGCTGCCGGAAAAGAATGCGATCGCAGACGCCGCCATTGCCGAACTGCGCAGCTTCGGCGTCGATACTTCAAAGATCTCATTGGGCAAGGGACGCATGGGCGTGTACTACGTTGAAGCGGGCGCCAATCAACGGCCCTCGAAGGTTATTTACGATCGCGAATACAGTGCGATGGCGATGGCCAAGTCCGGGTCTCTCGACTGGGATGAAATTTTCCAAGATGCGGCCTGGTATCACATAACCGGAATCACCCCCGCCATCAGCGCTTCGGCAGCCGATCTCGCCCTGGAATCGCTCGCCCGGGCTCGTGCCAAAGGCATTCGCACTTCTTGCGATCTGAACTACCGCAAGAACCTGTGGAAGTGGGGAAAACGCGCGGAGGAGGTAATGCCCAGCCTGGTGAAGCAAACCGATTTCGCGATCGCCAACGAAGAGGATGTGCAGATGGCGCTGGGCATCCGGGCGGATGTCGATGTGCATTCCGGAAAGCTCGATCACACGCAATATGAGAGGCTCACCGGCAAAGTGCTGCATCAATATCCCCAGCTTAAGGCGATTGCCATCACACTTCGTGAATCGAAGAGCGCTTCACACAACGGTTGGTCCGCTTGCATGAATGATGGCAAAGCATTTCTCACCAGCCGGCATTATGAAATCACGCACATTGTCGATCGAGTGGGAAGCGGAGACAGCTTTGCAGCCGGCTTGATCTTTGGTTTTCAGAAATTGGAGACGCACCGCGATGCTCTCGAATTCGCCGTCGCCCTAAGCTGCTTGAAACATTCGATTGCGGGAGATTTCAGCCGATCCACGAAAGAAGAAGTGGAAAGCTTGCTGAACAGCGGAGGCTCCGGGCGAGTGGAGAGATGAAACACCGCCTTGGCTTTCGGAGTTGTCCTGCGCAAGCCCGGCGTTTTTCCGAGCGGGCGCGGGATTTCACTCGCAAGCGGCTCCGGCCGCTCGAGCTGGAAAGCGAAACGCTGCGGATGGAGCTCTTCCCGCAGACCGAAACAGCTCGGATCAGCCCGGCATTCCATTTTGTTGCGGCTCCGGAATCGGCTCGATGCGCCCCAGCAGGAACAGGTAGCCGGCAATCCCCACCAGCAGAACTGCGCTAGAAACGGCGAACGCGGCCGCGAACGAATGAGTTGTCGAAACAATATATCCGGT
>JASHRB010000076.1 GCA_030037575.1 Candidatus Sulfotelmatobacter sp.
CCTTGCGCTACGACACCAACCCGGGCGTGCGGCTGAAGGCCTTGGACGGTCTGGGCGCCTTCGTAAAGGATGATGTGCAGGTCCGCAACGCGGTTCTGGAGGCGCTGGTGAACGATTCCAACCCGGGCGTACGGATCGAAGCCTTGCACCTGATCGATCCGGTGAAGGCCGATGGCAGCGTGCGCGGAGTGCTGATCACGCTGGCGGCGAAAGATTCCAGCCTGTATATCAAGTCGCAGGCAAGAACGATGCTGGCGCAGTTGCCGGAGATTGATTGATCAGAAAGCGCGCCCGCTTGCGGCCCCAGGGGAACCGGGCCTGGCGCTTATGGCGGCGCAAACAACGCGTCGCAGGCGGCCGCCGGCTGGCATCCTTGGGCGACAAACTAAGGCGTCACCTCAGAATGACGAAGTAGGAGTGATTTTGAAGCATTCGCCACAATTCGTCGCGCTGGTTGGCACCCTGGCGCTGTTTCTACCGCTTGCCCCGGCGCAGGAGACTCACGTTTCTCGCGAGGGAAATGCGTGGGCGCAGGTTGTCACGGGACAGCTGGCGGGGGCAAGAAACCTGCGCATAAAGGTCGACCTGGGATCGGTGGTGGTGCGGGGCGCGCAGCAACAGTCGATCCATTATGTGGTGCACACGCGGGCCAACACGTCTTCGGAGGAAGAGGCACGCCGGCAGTTTGATGCTTTCAAGATCAGCGCCTATGTCCGCGGAGATACGGCCTGGATTGTGGGCGATTGGGAGGGCGGCCATGCCCGCAGATTCTCCGGCGAGTTTGCGATCAACGTGCCGCGTGAGATTGGGCTGGTGAAGATCGAAACCGAGGGCGGTAATGTGGATACCACCGGGATCGCCGGCCGGGTGGAGGCGGACAGCGGCGGCGGCAGCATCCACATGGATGACATTGGCGGAGGCGCGCGCGCGGAGACCGGCGGCGGTTCGATTGAGGTGGGGACGATTGACGGCGACCTCAGCCTGCACACCGGCGGCGGCTCGATTGCAGTGCATCACGCCAACGGAAAACTCACGGCGGAGACCGGCGGGGGCAGCGTCGAAATTATGTCGGCCGCGCAGGGTGCGAGCATCGAAACCGGGGGCGGCGGAATCGAAGTCAAGCAATGCTACGGGAAAGTGAAGGTTTCTACCGGCGGGGGCAGCGTGGATTTGGGCGATATCGGAGGCGCGGCCGAAATTGAAACCGGCGGGGGCAGTATTCATCTGGCCTCGGCCAAGGGCCATGTCAATGCCCACACCGGGGGCGGCGGAATCGAACTGTATGGCGTGCCTTCGGCGCGCGCCGAGACCGGAGCCGGCGGGATCGTAGTGAAGCTGGTGAAGACCGGGGCGGAGCCGAGCAATTCAACCCTGGAAACCTCCGCCGGCGATATTACGGTGTATATTGCGCCTGACGTGGCGGTATCGGTGCGGGCCAGCGTCGATCTGGGCGGCGGACACCGCATTACCAGCGACTTTGCCGATATTCACATTGCCAGCGAAGGCGACCGGTGGGGACCGCGAAGTCTGAGCGCGGAGGGCCAACTGAACGGCGGCGGACCGCTGCTCAAAGTTCGAACCACAACCGGCGACATTTGTTTCCGGCGCGCCAATCAATAGCGCAAAATTTACGCGTCTGGTGAGCGGACGCTCACCCCTTTGAGTAGGGCGAAATTTTCCGGAGGCGGGCCATGAGAAAACAGGCCGTGATTGCGTTTGCCATGCTGCCATTGCTGGTGACGCTTGCTCATGCAGGACAAATCTGGACGATCAACTCGTGGCAGCCTTACGGCATCCCCAGCGAGGACTCGGGCACAACTTCTTACCTGGGCGTGGACATTGCCGACATTACCGCCGACCGCGTGGCCACGCTCCGGCTCAAAGAGGAACGCGGGGTCGAGGTCACCATGGTTGACCAGGACGCGCCCGCCGGCAAGGCGGGGATCAAAGAGCACGACGTGATTCTTTCGATGAACGGGACCAACGTTGACAGCAAAACCCAGCTGCAGCGAATGATTCACGAGACCCCGCCGGGACGAACCGTGACGCTGGGCTTGAGCCGCGACGGCCAGCCCATGACGATCAAGCTGCAACTGGCGGACCGGCGATCGGAATTTCACGTCTCGAATATGAAGGACGACGACTTTCACATCGAAGTTCCGCCGGTTCCCCCCCTGCCGGAGATCGATTTTCCCAGTTACAGCGTGGTGGTGGTGCAGTCTTCGGCGCGCAGCGGAGTGATGGTGGAGAACCTGACGCGGCAACTGGGCGAGTTTTTTGGGGCGAAGAACGGAAATGGCGTGTTGGTGAGATCGGTGGAAAAGGACAGTCGAGGGGACCGGGCCGGGTTGCGCGCCGGTGACGTGATCATTCGGGTGGGCGATCAGTCGGTCCACGACACCAGCGATTTCACTCACGCGCTGCACTCGCGCAGCGCCGGCAACGTAGAGGTGGAGATTATTCGCGATAGAAAACCGCTGACTCTCACCTTGTCCTTGCCCGGCCGCAAGGAATCGGGCGACCGCTACGAAGAGAGCTTCGAGGCTCCCGAGATCGACGCGCAGACCCGAATAGAATTGTCCGCCGTCCAGAATCAGATTGCGCGGCTCGGGCCGCAACTGGAATTGGCCGAGCGGCAGACCCTCAGAGCTTCCGGGGAGATGGGGAAATCCCTGTGCGACCAAGAAAAGCAGATGCGGGACCAGGCCATGAAGCTGAAAGAGCAATACCGCACGCAGGTGCGCGACCAGCTGCGAAAAACGCGTGATGCCTTGCGAAAACAAGCGGACCAGCTGCGGCAGGAGATGTCCCACTGGATGGACATCTGATCCATCGGGGGCGAGGGTCGCGGAGCGAAAGCCATAGCCTTTCCCCGTCGAGCTATGAACTGGCGCCCCGGGCGCTCGCCAAAGTCCCCAGGCAAACCCGGTTGCGGCCGGCTTGTTTCGCGGCGTAGAGCGCATTATCGGCGGCCTTCACCAGCTCATCCCGAGTGGTGCCTTGATCGGGAAATGCCGCGGCTCCGGCGCTTATGGTCACGGTGCGGGGCACGCCGGGGAATTGCCAGCTGGCCACCATTTTCCGCAGTTTCTCCGCGATGTTTACCGAGTGGGGCGCGCTGGTCTGGGGCAGCAGAATGGCGAACTCCTCGCCCCCGTAGCGACAGACCACGTCAATCTTTCGCACCTGCTGATGAAACAAGGATGAAACCTGGCGCAGCACCTCGTCGCCCAGCACGTGCCCAAACTCGTCATTGAGCCGCTTAAAGTGGTCGATATCGGCCATAATGATGGCCATGCCTGTGGCGTAGCGCCGCGCCCGCTCGATTTCTTCGAGGATGCGCAATTCGAAGAAACGCCGGTTGAAAATGCCGGTGAGGCCGTCCAGATAAGCCAGCTGTTTCACACGCTCAACATAGTGCGCGTTTTGGATGGCAGTCGCGCAAATGTCGGCCACGGCTTCGAGCGACTGCAAGTCGCCGTCACGAAAGGCATCCGGTTGAGCGCTATCGAGCGCCAGGACCCCCAGAGTTTGTCCGAAAGAGACCAGCGGGATCCTCATGCGGGAAGCCGACTCCGCGAAGAACTTGGTGGAGGTGGTGGCCGCGAGGTCGCTTTCCGTCACCGTGTGATTTCCGGCTAGAATGCTCGCCCAGGGCTCCGCCGTGGCCGGAAAACGTCCGCCTTGCGGAATGCGAGGGGTAAGATTTCCGTGATGAGCGCGCAGAACCAACTCCTGCTCGTCCCGCAAGAAAAGCGAGACGTGGGAGACGTGGAAAGCGCCTTGAATCAGCTCGCAGACAGTGCGCAGCAGTTCCTCAAGATCGAGAACCGCCGTGGTCTGTTGCGCGATGGCATTGATCGCCTGAAGCTGGCGGGCGCGTTGCTGCTCCAGAGAATAAAGCCGCGCATTTTGCAGGGCGATGGACGCCTGGTTGGAAAACAGGGTGAGCAGATCGATGGTTTCGTTATCGAAATGATTGACCCGGTCGCTCTGGCAATCGAGCACGCCGACCACCTGGTCGCGCACCATCAAAGGGATGGCAAGCTCGGAGCGGGTGGTCCTCGCGGAACAGAAATAGCGTTCATCGCGCGTAACGTCGGGCGCGTACACCGGTTGCTTTTTAACCGCGGCCACCCCGGTGATTCCGTGCCCTAAGGGAAGCCGAATCCGGTCTTGGCCCTCATCCCATCCGATTTGCGAGCGCACGTATAGCTGCTGCGATGGCCGATCAAGCAGCATGATCGCCACATTTCGCAAGTGAAAATAGTCGTGCGCAATGACCAGAATTCGCTGCAACACCTCGTCCAAATCAAAGGTGGAAAGGACAGCCTGGCCCGCATCGTACAGGACCGCGATTTTGTTCATAGCGTAGTCCATATGGTAACCTGCGCAAACTCGCGGAGCAGGTTCCGAAAGTAACCGGAATCCTCCATGGAGGAGGGGGGACGGGCGCTTACTTCCACTTTCGTGCGGTGCGGATCAGTCCGTAAGCCACCACACACAGCCAGAAATCCACGACCAGGCCCCAATCCAAGCGAAAAGGCCGGTGGCGGGGCAAGTGAAAAGCGGATCCGAGGAAAAAATAGAAAACATTGCCCAGGATCACGGCGCAGAGGGCCTGGATCAGGTTGATCAGTAAAGGTGAAGGTTCTCGGGTCATGGCTGCTGCGGGCAGTTGCTCACGGACCGCTGCCGACCGCCCAATACGTGGTCCTCGATAGAATGCTGATTGCGGGAGAAGGTTGTTTCAGCCGGACACGGATGCGGTGCAGCCCCGGGCGGGGTCTTTGCGGGGCGAAGCTGAGCATGTAGCGGCCATGCAAATGGTTATTGAAATCAACCAGGCGATGCTCAAAGGCTTTGCGCGAGGTAAACAGCTCATATTCGCCTCCGGTCATTTCGGCGACCGCCTGGGTGACATTTCTTTTCATCGCATTTCTGGCCATCAGCAGGCTGCCGATTATGTCCGGAGGTGCGTCCCAATAGGCCTCGTCGCGGTTGCTTCCGCGTTCGGTATCCATAACCTGCGACCATGAGGGCGAGAATGCCAGCGCGTAGACCACCGTGTTGCTGTCTCCGATGGCGGCCACAAGCTGGTCGGTCTTGGCGACATGACTTCCGTGGTCACGGTTTTCGCTGACCAGCAGCAGCACCCTCTGGCGCTCAACTGGCTGCTGTTCGAGCAAGTGAACGCAGAAGTCTATGGTGTCGCGAATTGCCGCTCCCTGGTCGCCGGGTTGTAATTCCTTCAGGTCGTTAGCCATGCGGGTTTGGTCAGCCGTGAAGTTCTCGACCAAATTCGTGTGACTGTCGAACTCGACCAGCGCCATCTGCGATTGCTGCTGATCGAGGACGGAACTGAGCAGCGGGCCGATACCTTGCATTCTGCCGAATTCCCGCCATGCCCTCCTTCCGGTCTGAATCGCCACCACGATCGAAGCCGGCTCGGATTCGGCAGAATCGTCCAAATGGACATCTTGTTCCACCCCATCGTCATCGATGACGAAGTCTTTTTGGGTTAGACCGTAGACCAAGTGATCCCGCGCATCTTTCACCAGCGTGGGCACCAGCACGGTGTTGGATTGGACGCGCAGGCTGCGGCCCTCCTGCGCCGGAGCGGCAATCACCAACGGCAGCACGAAAAGACAAACGCGCGCGCACCTGTTGGGGAGATGGCCACCGACAGAGATCCCGGTTGACCGGCGGGTCCTGATTCTGGACACCGATTGGCCCGGCGAGCACAGGCGCATGGCGTTGCGCAAACGAGTTGCTGCTAACATTCCTTAACAACTCTGATGCTTGAACTCACCACCCCGGTACAGTACGTGAAAGGGATCGGCCCCAAGCTGGCGGAAATCCTGGCCACCAAAAACATCGCCACGGTGGGGGACCTGCTCCATTATCTGCCATTTCGATATGAAGACCGGCTGAATCCGCGCGGCATTGCCGAGTTACGCCCGGGCGAAATGGCGACGGTGATCGGCGAGGTGCGCCACTCGGGCTTGTTTCGCACCCGGCGCATGCCGATTTTTCAGCTGACCGTTGGCCAAGGAAGGTCGCGATTGCGCTGCCTCTGGTTTCACGGGGCCTATCTGCAGGACAAATTTAAGCCCGGAGAGATGATCGCGCTTTACGGAAAGGTCGAGCAGGATCAGCGTGGCGGTGAGTTGCAGCTGATTCAGCCGCAGTACGAGATGCTGGGCGACAGCTGGGGAGATGCCGGCGAAGACAAAGCCGCAGCATCGCTCGAAGTCGGGCGGATTGTTCCCATCTACGAATCTGCCGGGCAAGGGCGAGTGACGGCCCGGTGGTTTCGCCGCGTGATCAGAAAAGCCCTGGAGGACCTGACTCCCAATCTTCCGGAAACCATTCCCGCAGCCGTGCGCGAGCGGCTGGCGCTCATTTCCGAAGGGGAGGCGCTGTGGAAAGTTCATTGGCCGGAAGCGGATGAGAGCTTGACCGATTTGCAGTCGGCGCGCACCGCGGCGCACGTCCGGCTGATTTTTGAAGAGTTATTCTTCGTGGAGCTGGGATTGGAGCTGAAACGGGGCGGGCAAAAAGGGCAAAGGGGAATCGCCTTCCGGCTGGATGGGCGGGTGCGTGAGGCCATCAAGAAAATTCTGCCCTTTCATCCCACGGCGGCGCAGAAGAGAGTTTTAAAGGAAATTGCTGAAGACATGCAAAAGCCGCATCCCATGCGGCGTTTGCTGCAGGGCGATGTGGGATCGGGCAAGACGATCGTCAGCTTTCAGGCCGCGATCATCGCCATCGAGAACGGGTATCAGGTGGCGCTGATGGCGCCGACGGAGATTCTCGCGCAGCAGCATTATTTTTCTGCGCGCAGAATTCTGGAAAATGCGGGATATCGCATCGTGCTGCTGACCGGTTCTGTGGAATCCGACCGCAAGCGCGAGATTCGGCGCCACATCGCCCAGGGGGAGGCGCAGCTGGTGATTGGAACGCACGCGCTGCTCGAAGAGAAAGTCGAGTTCGCGAAGCCGGGCTTGGTGATGGTCGACGAACAGCATCGATTTGGCGTGCTGCAGCGGCTGAAGTTGATGAGGAAGTCGGGGGACAGCGGCGATACAGGGGGGGCTGCGGCCGTCCCCGGCCCTCCGGGCGAGCGAAGCCGGGCAGCGGAACCGCAGCCGGGGGCAGCCGAACCTGACGTACTGGTGATGACCGCGACCCCCATCCCGCGCACACTGGCTCTCACTTTGTATGGCGACCTCGATCTCAGCGTGCTCGACGAACTGCCGCCCGGGCGCACGCCCATTGTGACCCGCAGAATTACCGACGACCGTTCGTCTGAAGTGTGGGATTTTGTGCGCAGGCAGGTTGCCCAGGGACATCAAGCCTACGT
>JASHRB010000077.1 GCA_030037575.1 Candidatus Sulfotelmatobacter sp.
CGACAGCCGCTTCACGCTAAACGGATGGTTACACAAATAAACAACAGCGCCCGGCTGGTGTCGATGGCAAGCCCGATGAGTTCAGGGCCGCGGCAAACAAAGACCGCAACCCTGCCGCCGGGGCAATTTCACTGCCTGCTGAATGAGCTGCCGCTGCATTTGATTCCGCGGTGGCAGCTGCGACGATGGTGGCGCGAAGATGACAGCCAGCCGATTTTTCTGAACCCGAAATGTTTCTTGGTGGTGGCGGGGGAAGTTCCGGCGGAACTGGAACGGAAGCGAGATTTGCTGCGGAATTTCCATTTGCAGGGAACGGTGGCGTGGGTTCGGGATGGGGCGACCAGCTGCTTGCAGCCATTCTGGCTCGGGTTGCGGCTGGGAGAGATTGTTTCGCAGCTGCGAGCCGGAGACCGCGTACCTGACTCTGTGCCGCGGGAAGAGCGCGCCTTACTGGCCGCGTCCGGAATTTTTCTGCGGGAGGGCGAATCGGAGCGGAGAAATGAGGAGAGGCTGCGGCGGATGGCCGAAAGCTCCGCGCAGTTCAAGCAAAAAGGATATGCCCCTGTCAGCAGTTTGATGCATCCGTTTCACGTTGCCGCCCTGAGACGTTATTACCGACATCAAATTCGGAAAGGAGCGATGGGGCTGGGCGATCAGCAAAGTTCCCGACGTTACGCGGCGCACAACGAAGCCGTGGCTCGATTTTTTCACCATCAGATGACGAATGCGGTGAGCGCAATTGTCGGCCAGGCCATCAAGCCATCGTATGTTTATTTGGCTTCTTATCTGGAGGGGGCCGAGTTAAAAAAGCATGTTGACCGGGAGCAGTGTGAGTTCAGTGTGACGTTGTGCCTGGATTTCTCTCCCGAGCCGGACTTAGCGACGTCGTGGCCGATTCGGTTGGAGACCGGCCAAGGCAAGGTTACGGTTTACCAGGCGTTGGGCGATGGACTGGTGTATCGCGGAACGCGAGTGCCGCATTACCGCCATGCGCTCCCTGCGGGGCAGACTTCGACTTCGATTTTCTTTCATTACGTCCCGGCAGATTTTTCCGGTAGGCTCGACTGACAGCGGTCAAGGAGAATTCGCTAAGTCTACTTCAGCCCCGAAATCACGAACAGCACTGAGACGAGCTGATAGTAGCTGTAGGCGAAGCGAGAAGCATCTGGAGTCATGACGATAGGTGTAATTGAAACAACGCCGGTGGTGGTTTCGGGCGCGAGCTCCTGCACGAGGCTCTTCTGTCCCGTCCTTACATTCACTTTATAAACGCCGGTGGGAACTGAGCCGCGGCGGTAGAGATAAACCGATGAGTCGTCCTCGGTCCACTCGATCGGACTGAACCCGGCTTCGAGATTTGGAATGGGGCGAGGCGGGCCGTCGGGGATGGGATAAACAGCTAGCATGCCGGGTTGGTTGGTGCGAAGAACGTATCGGCCGTCAGGCGAAACAATCCCGCCCGTAATTCCTTCCGGAGTGATAGCAACTGGCTTGCCTCCATCGATATTCAGCAAATAGCAGCGGACGCCATGGCCGGGCTCGCTGGCGTTGAGCGTGAAACGCGTTCCATCGGCGAGAAAATGGCCGGCTCCGCTGTGAATCTCCGAGAGGCCTGGGGTGGGAATCGTACGCTGTTGACCCGCCCCGGTGGGGACAAGAGTTACTTTTCCCGGGCTGCCGGGAAGAATCGAGATCGCCCACTTACCGTCGGGTGATAGCCCCCCAGAACTGCCCGGGCCGAGTTCCACGGGAAGTGATCCGTCAATTTTGCGGATCCCAATCGAGTATTGATTGCCCGCCGCCTCGCTGGCATCCTCGAATAAAATCAATTGTCCGTCGCTGGACATGTCTTTGGCGACGGTCCAGTCATGCCAGGAAATCTCGGCCGGTTTGCCGTTTCGAGCGGCGGTTGCCATGGCGAGGCGCTCAGACTCAAGAGTAATGAGCACGCGACCGTCCGAGGCCATGTCTTCGAGCGTCATGCCCATTGGCAGAGCCAATATCTTGCGAACATGCGCCGAAAGGTCCACCCCGAGCAACTCGCGGTCGGAGCCGCGCTCGACCGCGGTGAACCAGATCTCTTTTTCGTCAGGAGTCCACGCCAGACCATCTTCGGATTCCCATCCGCTGGAAAGAATGCTGACGTGGCCGTTGAGGTCGACGACCGCGACCGAGCCTCGATCATCCCAAAGCGTGGGGTGATCCAGAAAAGCGATTTTGTCCCCCCGGGGAGAGATGCGAACGTAGCTGACCCAGCCTGTGGTGTGATAGAGCACGCGGCCGATGGGATACTCAATGCGGTCGCGGCCCTCACTTTGGTGAACCACGGCCAGTTCGCCGTTGGCATCCCAGTCGGCCCAGGCGACGTCGTTGAGCACTTGGCGAGGCGCGCCGCCCGCCAAGGGGGCACGAGCGAGCACGGCTCCGGAAGTTTCAAGATGCGCTCCATGCTGGCCATGAAGGGCCAGGGCGAGTTCGCCGGTGCGCGAGATTGCGAGTAGGTTAGCGTCGGTAAGATTCAACGGCTGGCTCAACAGAGAAGCACCAACTGTCGAGAACAGTTGCCGAGGTGCGCCGTTCCAGGCTGCGCCGTAGACGATGCCTCGAAAATCGGGAGTAAATCGGGCTGAGTAAACGGTGCCTTGCTCGAAGGTTATGCGGTGATAGGTGGGCGAGACCATGCGCGCCTTCCAGGGATTCAGGAACAGCAGCGTAGCGGCGAGCAGAGCGCCGGCCAGCGCGGCGAAAATGAGATTTCGCTTGTCTGCAGGACGCCGGAGCTTTGGCTTTCGCGAATTGGGCTCATCCGAAAGGGTTTCAAGTGCGAAGGCCAGATCACGGGTCGATTGAAAACGATTTTCCGGTTCTTTTTCGAGGCAGTGTTGAACGATCTGCTGAAAAGGCAGGGGAATGCCGGTCCGCTGCAAGTCGATTTCGGCGGGCTGCCCGCGCAGGATGGCGGTGATGGTGTCGACCTCGGTCTCGCCGCGGAAGGCGCGGTTGCCGGTGAGCATTTCATAAAGAATCGCGCCAACGCTGAAGATATCACTGCGATGGTCGACCGGTTTGCCGCGCAACTGCTCGGGAGACATGTAGGCGACGGTGCCGATGACGGCGCCGCTCTTGGTGATGGTGGTGAGCTCTTCGACGGTACGGCCAGATTCTTCAGCCGACGCCTGCAGTTTCGCGACTCCGAAATCGAGAATTTTGATTCGCCCGTCGCCGGTCAGGAAAAGATTTTCCGGTTTTAGGTCGCGATGGATGATGCGGCGATCGTGGGCCGCGATGAGCCCCTGCACGATCTGCTGAGCGTAATCGAGTGCCTGGTGAACCGGCAGCGGGCCCTCGACAAGACGCTGGCGAAGCGTTTGGCCTTCGAGCAATTCGCAGACGATAAAAGGCGTGCCTTCGTTAGTTCCCACATCGTAGACGGCAACGATGTTGGGGTGGTTCAACGCCGCAGCGGCGCGCGCCTCGAATTCGAAGCGGCGAAGGTGATCGGGATTATCGCCGGACGACTGGCGAATCAGCTTGAGGGCGACGTCGCGCCCCAGACGCTCGTCGCGAGCGCGAAAAATCTCGCCCATGGCGCCCGAGCCGATCTTCTCGAGGATGCGGTAGTGGCCGATAAGTTCGCCCGACATAGGCAAAGCCGATTCGCTGGCATGTTAGGGCGAAGGTAGGACGCAGTCAATCGCCCGTCGAGGCCAGGAATAACACACTTACGGGGTATGGGGAAATGCCCCATGCTATAATTTCGCATACGCCTGTACATTCGAGGCAGCCTGTGGTTTTTCTAGCGCTTACGGGCGAATCCCGCGTAAAACAAAATATCACATAGAGGTCTAACCATGTCCGGCCATTCAAAATGGGCCACAATTAAGCATAAAAAGGGCGCGCTCGACGCCAAGCGCGGAAAAATTTTTACCCGGCTGATTAAGGAAATCAGCATTGCCGCAAAGAACGGTGGGGGCGACCCGGATTCCAATCCGCGCCTGCGCACGGCGATCATGGCCGCGAAGGCTGAGAACATGCCGGCCGACAACATCAAACGCGCGATCCAGCGCGGCACCGGCGAACTGCCGGGCGCGGTTTACGAAGAATTTTCGCTCGAAGGCTACGGGCCGGGTGGCGTGGCTCTGTTGCTCGACATCAATACCGACAATCGTAATCGTACAGTCAGTGAAATTCGGCATGTGTTCGGAAAAAATGGCGGGAACATGGCCGAGGCCGGGGCGGTTTCATGGATGTTCCACAAAAAGGGCGACATCATCATCTCCAAAGGTGCGGCCAAGGAAGACGACTTGATGAATATTGTCCTCGAAGCGGGCGGTGAAGATTTGAACGATGACGGCGAGAACTGGGAGATCCTAACTGAGCCCGCCGCTTATGAAGCGGTGCTCGAGGCGGTGAAGAAAGCCGGGATCGAGCCGGCGTCATCGAGTGTGTCGATGATTCCGCAGACTTACATTAAGTTGGAAGGGCAGGCGGCGAATACGATGATCCGGCTGATGGAAGCTCTGGAAGAGCACGACGACGTGCAGAACGTTCACTCGAACTTCGACATCGATCAAAAGCTGCTGGAAGAAGTGGCGGGATAATTAGTGAGATCAGTGTGCCATAAAGCCGCCTGGGTGGCGGCTTTTTTTTCGCGCCACTTGTTCCGAGGACCGCAGTCAGAAGTTTTCAACATAACCGTGGATAATCTTGTGGAAAAACACGGATGTAATTTTGTAAGTGATTCAGGGAGAAATGGTTCAGCATTTTGCACCGGAGCGAGTGCTGGCACCTTGGTGGTATTTTTGTGGGCGAGCAGAATCATTTTGCACCGATTTTATTTTTGAGCGCGCATTTGAAAACGAGACTCGACAAACTTTTGCTGGAGCGCGGGCTTGTCGCTTCGCGGGAGCACGCACAAGCGCTGATTCTTGCGGGCAAAGTCATGGTGGATGATCGGAAACTGGAAAAGGCAGGAGCGCCGGTTGTCCCGGATGCTTCGATTCGTTTGCTCGGCGAAGCTTTGAAATACGTGAGCCGCGGGGGGATTAAGCTGGAGCGTGCACTGGAAGGCTGGCAGATCGAGGTGAACGGAAAGATTTGCCTCGATGTCGGCGCTTCGACGGGAGGCTTCACCGATTGCCTGTTGCAACACGGCGCGGCGCGGGTAATTGGGGTCGACACCGGCTACGGGCAGATGGACTTCAAGCTGCGAAAAGACGCTCGTGTCCGGTTGCTGGAAAAAACCAATGCGCGATACCTCAAAGCGGAGATGATCGGCGAGAGAGTCGATCTTGCGGCCGTTGACGTTTCGTTTATTTCCGCCACGCTGGTCCTGCCCGCAGTGGTTGAGGCTGGGTTTCCGCAGTCAGCGGAGCAGCGGCGCGGGCGCGAAGCGATTGTTCTGGTAAAACCGCAGTTTGAAGCGGGAAGGGAATTTGTTGGCAAGGGCGGGATTGTACGGGATGAGTCGGTGCAACTCGCAGCGGTGGAAAAGGTGAGAACGAGTCTGCTCGGGCTGGGAGCCAGGCAGACC
>JASHRB010000078.1 GCA_030037575.1 Candidatus Sulfotelmatobacter sp.
AACCAGCGTTGGCTGGGCGGCCTGCTCACCAATTGGGTCACCGTGCAGAAGTCGGTGAAGCGGCTGAAAGAGCTCGATGAGATGGCCACGGACGGCCGTTACGAGCTGCTGCCGAAAAAAGAAGTCATTAAGCTCGAGCGCGAGCGCAAACATCTGCAGGCCAACCTGGCGGGCATTAAGAATATGACGCGGCTGCCCGACGCGATTTTTGTGATCGATTCGAACAAAGAGCAGATTGCGGTGCGCGAGGCGCGCAAGTTGGGTATTCCGGTGGTCGCGGTGGTCGATACCAATTGCGACCCCACCGAGGTCGATTATGTGATTCCGGGCAACGATGACGCGCTTCGCGCGATTCGCTTGTTCACCTCCAAGATTTCGGAATCGATCGCCGAAGGCGCGCAGTTGATGAGCGACAAGCAAGTCGCCGAGATGAGCGCCGCAGCCGAGGAGGCGCAGGCGCCGGAGGCGGCTCCCGAACACTACGACGGTGCCGACATGGAAGCTGTGGCTGCCGACGGCGATGCGAGCGATATGGATGACATCAGCATGGAGGAAGTGCTTGGACGCGGCACCCACAAAAAGCCGGTGGCCAACGAAAATGCCGACGTTCCAAAGGTCGAGAGCCAGACGGTTTAGAGGCCGTGGCCGTGGCTCAGCGACCCCGGATCAGTAACGATCGTGGGCATGGCTGACCGAGTGGATGAAACCAAAAACCGGGCTAGAGGAACCAGACCCGCGCGGGTCGTGCTTAGAAATCCCGGCGCGGGTCTAATTTTGTATGTTTCAAGGTTTCAAAGACTCACCCCGCAGATTCTCATTAAGGTCGGATCTTTGAAATTTTGCAGCCATGGAAGTTTAAACCTTTGACAGGAACCTCGAATTGAGAAGGACTCTTTATCCAAATGAGCACTACTATGGCAAATATTTCAGCGCAGCAAGTAAAAGATCTCCGGGAAAAAACCGGTGCACCCATGATGGATTGCAAACAGGCCCTCACCGAGGCCAAGGGCGACATGGAGCAGGCGGTGGTAATCCTGCGCAAAAAGGGGGTTTCGGTTGCGGCGAAGAAGGCGGCGCGTGTGACCAGCGAAGGCGCTGTCACCAGCTACATTCACGCTGGCGGCAAGATCGGTGTGCTCGTCGAGGTGAATTGTGAGAGCGACTTTGTCGCCCGTACCGATGACTTCAAAGAACTCGCGCACGACATCGCCATGCACATTGCAGCCAGCGATCCTAAATTCGTGCGTAAAGAAGACGTCACCAAGACCGACTTCGACCGCGAGCGCGAAATCTACATCGCCCAGGCCGTTGCCTCCGGCAAACCGCAGCACATTGCCGAAAAGATGGTCGCGGGCAAGATGGAAAAGTTCTACGAAGAGGTCTGCCTGCTCGAGCAGCCCTTCATCAAGGACCAGAGCGTCTCCATTGCGCAACTCATCGCGTCGAAGATCGGCAAGCTGGGCGAGAACATCAGCGTGCGCCGCTTCGCGCGATTCAAGGTGGGGGAAGCGACGGCTACAGTGGCCGCCAGCAAACCCCCCGAGCAGAAGACGGAGTAATCCGGGCACCCCCCCGGAGCGCCTTTTTGGCGATGGCTTACATGCCCGAAAAACGCCGAGTGGTATTTGGCCGGAATCGTCCTCGATTTTCTGAGTGGCGAGCCATGCACAAGCAGAGATCCCAGGCATGATATATGTGCAAAGAAAGTTTAGTGCTCTTTCGGCCGATCGCGTCATCGGCCGGGCCTGACTAGGGCGGCGGTGAGATCCTCCAGGCTATGCAACTCGCGAATCTGAAATCCGGGGCCGAAAGCTAAATGCAACAAGTCGCCTTCAAACGCGTTCTCCTGAAACTCTCCGGCGAAGCCCTGGCTGCCAAACAGGGCTTCGGCGTAGATTCCACGCGCATTCACGAAGTCGCCGCCGAGCTCTCGGACGTTCACAAGCTCGGGGTGGAGATCGCCATCGTCGTCGGCGGAGGTAATTTTTTTCGCGGCGTGGCTGAACGGGCCAAAGACATGGACCGCGTCTCCGCCGATCATATGGGCATGCTCGCTACCGTCATCAACGCACTCGCCTTGCAAGACGCCCTCGAAAAGCAAAAGGTTTATACCCGCGTCCAAACTGCGATCGAAATGAATCAGGTTGCCGAGCCGTTCATTCGCCGCCGCGCGATCCGTCATCTTGAAAAAGGCCGCATCGTCATCTTCGCCGGCGGCACCGGCAACCCTTATTTTTCGACCGATACAGCGGCTTCGCTGCGCGCGATGGAGATCAAGGCCGACGCGATTCTCAAAGCCACCAAGGTCGATGGCATCTACGACGCCGATCCGATGAAGGTCAACGGTGCCAAAAAATTCAACCAGATTTCTTACATGGATGTCCTTAAACTCGGCCTCAATGTCATGGACTCGACCGCAATCAGCCTGTGCAAAGACAATAATCTCCCGATCATTGTCTTCAATCTTAACGAGCGCGGAAACATCCGCCGGGTGGTGACGGGACAGAAAATCGGCTCGCTGGTAAGCGCGTAAGGGGCGCTGCATTGGGAATGGTTGGTTGCGGCAGCTCGCCCTCGTAGGGTGCGATGGCGGCCGTTCGCAGAGCGTGCCGGACGGGATACAGGTCTCGGTCGACCGATTCGTCCAGACCCGGCCCCGGCGCTCTGGTCACGGAGATACCCGAGCAATCATCGGTTTATAATTCAAGCCTTTGATCTTTCCTCTTACGGAGCTGACTGCAATGGCTCAAGTCACCATGGCCGCGATTCCAGGCCTAAAAGACACATACGCGCAATTGAAAACCCGCATGGATAAGGCCGTCGAAGATTTTCGCAAAGCCATGGCCGCCACGCGCACCGGCCGCGCCAACGTGCACATGCTCGATAGCGTCAACGTCGACTATTACGGGTCGCAGATGCCGCTCAGTCAGATCGCGCAGGTTCATGCACCCGAGCCGCAAATGATCACGGTGCAGCCCTACGACACCTCGCAGATGGCGGCGATCGAAAAAGCCATTCGCGCGGCTGAACTCGGCCTCAATCCCATGAACGACGGCAAGCTCATTCGCGTCCCGGTGCCCGCGTTGACGCAGGAACGCCGCCTGGAGATGGTGAAGCATCTGCACAAGGTTCTCGAAGACCATCGCACTGCCGTGCGCAACATTCGCCGCGACGGCAACGACGCGATCAAAAAGGCGCTGAAAGACAAAAAAATCACCGAAGACGACGAGAAGAAATCACTCGACGAAATTCAGAAGCTGACCGACGGCGAAATCAAAAAGATGGAAGAGATGAGCAAAGCAAAAGAAAAGGAAGTGCTGGAGTTGAAGTAATTCTCGGCCCGCTCGAGCTAACCAAGCCTTTTTCTACCGTTACGGCAAAACTTTGTTTATGCGAAGTATGCGAAGTATATGTCCTGATTCCAGCTCGCCTAGCTTACCTCGGCAGATCTGTCGCTTGTTCCGCAAGCCGGACTGAGGGTGGAGGGATCCAACTCTGACCCTGCGGCAGAAGTCAGCAACGGGCATAGTAGCCGCTTCGGCAGCGAAGGCCCAAAGAGCGGGGAGCGGTAAGCAGGCGGCGGGATTCGAGGGGCGTCAAGCGGCAGAAAACCCAGCTACAGTTGGCCTTCGACGATAAGGGGCGGAGTGAAACTCCAAGGGCCTCTCGCGGAGGGACCGAAACGCGCGGCGAAACGCAGGACCGAAAGCCCGGGCCGGTAAACGAGGAACAACTGATGAAAAGGTCCGTGAGCGGGATAACTGTTTGCAGGCCTGCGGCCAGCAAAGTCCGACAAGAGGAGCGCGGGCATCGACGGGATGAGCTCGGGCAACTGCCCGGCTGCCGGAAGGAGCAGCGGCCAGCGATGTGCGACCAATAGCGAACAGTCCCGCCATACATCGCGTTTCCCATGGCCTGCTTCGACTCGTTAAGACTCCCACGGATGTTCGCCGTGATTTAGCTCAATCCCCCGAACCGGAGGGTGCGGAGCCGCCTGTCCGGCGGGGGTGGGGTGGAGCGGGACTCTCCTCCTGTGCCCATTGTCCGACTGTGGTTTCGCCGCGGTCGGCCCGGTGCCGCTGCGGCGCCTCTCGGGCGGCGAGAATCGTTTATACGGAGCTCGTGGTCTTCCTGGCAGGATTGAAAAACGGCATCGAAGTCACCTTCACATTGGTTTTCAGACGGATGGCCTCGATGGTGATTTCCATCTGTAATGTCGTGCCTAGTTTCGCATATTCCGTTTCGACGCTGGCCAGCCCGATCATTTTCTTGAGCACCGGAGACCAGCTGGTCGTCGTAGCCTTGCCAACTTGCTGATCGCCGGAATACAGCGGCACGGCTACGCGCGAAGCCTGGCTTGGCGCGGCCGGGGTGAGGCCGTAGCGCTCGTAGAGTTGTTCGACCTCGGTCCAATCGACTTCCACACCCACGAACTGGCGCGGGACTCCGTTCTGGGCGTCTTTTTCCAGCGCCCGCCTACC
>JASHRB010000079.1 GCA_030037575.1 Candidatus Sulfotelmatobacter sp.
TTTCTTCGCCGACCGAAGTTCCAGAAATTCTTTACCCGCTTCCGTTCTTTCGCCGCTTTCACCAGCAGGCCATTCGAGCGCATAACGCTGGGATCGGCAATCTCGATAACGACCTCCCGATCCAGGCTAAAAAATCTGTTTCCGCTGGCGACGGCATGGCAGACATCCAGGCAAATTCCAATTCCGGTGTCCTCGAGGATCGAGCTGTCTTCAATCACCGTGCCGTAGTCGACGAGGCAATCTTTCTCAATGTTGCTGGTCCGCGTGATCAAAGCATCTTCCATAATTTTCGAATTGCGGCCGATATAGGCGGGGGCCACGATGCGCGCCCGCCGATCGACTTCCGCCCCATCGTCAATCCAGATGCCTCGCCGTACTTCCCTGCCCGATGGTCGTCCTACGCATCGTCCCTGCAAGAGATCGGAGGCGAACCGGCGTACATCTCGCGGGTGCGTCAATCGATTCGCGTATTCACGAATGAAATAGAGGTTTCTCCTCTCCTTCAGCTCGGTAAGCAGGAGTTGGAGGTTGGTATCTTGGACTTTCCGGCAGTCGACCACCCAGAAATCGAGCAGGCCGTCCCGGTTCATCGCCCGAGTTGCCCCTCGCCGCGCCTCCCGGTGAAAATAAAACAGGTCCAGCAGGTCCGTTTCCGCATAGACATTTCCGAAAAGCAGAAACGAATGCTGAATCCCAGATCGGCCATACTCCTCCAATTTTCTGCGGATGGCGGAAGAGGGATCCTCCACCAGCTGAAACTCCACATTGTCGAATGCGCTGAATGCTGGCTCTAGTTGTTCTGATTTGTTTCCCTCTGTCCGCTGAAGCACGGAGATGACGTCCGTTTCCGCCCGAGCAAAACGTTCAACAATGCGCTCGGCGGTCGACCGACCCAAGACATCGAGATAAGCCAGCGGTTCGCCACACAGCGCCGGCCCGCAGGGAGATCCATCCGATGCTTGTGGTTGCTCTCCCACCACTATGATTGCCCCCAACTCCACGTCCCCACCACCTCCTTAACTGATTCACCGCTTTCAATTAATTATTCAAGCACCGTTCATTAGAATCGTCCGAGCATCGTCCGAGATGCCAGAATCGGGCTGGTCAAGTTCGCGTTAAGGTAAGGACGGCACGGCTCGACGTATCGTGCCGCGCCTCCAGGCTC
This sequence comes from Candidatus Sulfotelmatobacter sp., assembly GCA_030037575.1. Classification (GTDB taxonomy): domain Bacteria; phylum Acidobacteriota; class Terriglobia; order Terriglobales; family Acidobacteriaceae; genus Sulfotelmatobacter. The sequence continues at coordinate 1,166 of JASHRB010000079.1, forward strand.
GGCGTTTGGGAAACAACAGGTCACGCATCTTCATCTTGGCTTTGTGCAGTTGCGATTTTGAGTTTCCAACCGAGCAGTCAAGCATGCGTGCGATCTCGTGATGTTGGTAGCCTTCCACTTCGTGCAGAGCGAAAATCTTCCGGCAGCCTTCGGGCAGATCTTGCATGGCCCGTCGCAAAGCGATGCGGTCAATTGCACCGGAGAGCCGGGGGTCAGGATTGCCGATATCGCGGCGAAGAGATGGCGACTCGCTCGATACAGGCTCATCCAGCGAAACGATCGGAGGCGCCTTTCGCCGCCGCAGCTTCATCAACACGGTATTTACCGCTACCCGATAAAGCCAGGTTGAAAAGGCCGAGTCGCCGCGAAAAGAACTCACGCTGCGAAAGACCTGCAGAAAAGCCTCCTGCGTAAGATCTTCAGCCTCGGCAATATCTTTCGTCATGAGCAGACACACCGAGTAGACACGCTTTTTGTGAAGCTGGAAGAGCGTAGAAAAGGCCTGCTCGTCGCCGGCTTGTGCGCGCCGAACCAGGCTGCGCTCTGACTCATCGCGGTTGGTTTCTTCTCGGGCCGGAATTAAGTTTGCTGTCGCGGAAATAACGCAGGTCGCCACTGAATTTTCTCCTTAATCGGACTGGCCGTTGGTACTGCGCTCTCCGTACGGCGAGAGCATCAAACTTCCAGAATGAGACTAGCGGCAAACGCATCTCGGGTCCCATAGGGATGCTCCTGTAATTGCCCCCCTAACTTGCTGTACCGTGTTGGTGCAGGCAATTGCTGAGAACTTCTGAGTTTTTTTATTTGCCGTATCGCAGCGCAACTTTCCTAGATGGAAAGTGTTAAGCGAGCGTCCGCCGCCGGGAAGAGCTGGTTTGACGCTCTCTCTGAGGAAGAAAGTGTGAATCGACGGCGGGCGAGAATCTAGTAGAGCCGGAATGCGACTTCGACGCTGATCTGTACATTCACGGGGTGACCATCCTTTTCTGCCGGCTGGAAACGCCACTGCTTAACCGCCTCGATCGCCTTGGCGTCCAGTCCGTGTCCTAAACCGCGAACCACACGAACGTCGCGCGGGTTTCCGTGATCGTCGACGATTAGCCAGAGAATACAGGTTCCCTGGGTCTTGGCGTTACGCGCCTCTTCCGTGTACTCTGGGTCGGGCGTCGAAACCGCCTGTGGCGCGGAGATTCCTCCCCCCACTTTGTACACGCCGCCACCGATGCCTCCACCGCTGCCTGCACCTATGCCAGGCCCGTGGCCCACTCCCACCCCTCCACCCGAGCCTGAGCCTATGCCTCCACTCGAGCCGATGCCATTCGAGGGCGGGGCCGAAGGAAGCGGCGAAGCGGATGGAATACCGAGATTGGGCATGTGGTTCTCGGCCAATCGAACTGGCGGAGGAACAACCACGGTGGGAGCCGCAGCCAGCTTGGGATGATCATTCCGCAAAACGATCTGAGGCGGAGTGATTTGTTCCAAAGCGGGTTTGGGCAATGCGCCTTTCGGTGCAGGAATGCGGTCACGATCTCCGCCCCCCCCGCCGCCGCTCACTACTTTTTTCGCCACCGGTAATGCGTAGCTGTCGGGCGGTGGCGCAATCAAGGTGACCGTTTCATGCTGCTCCACTTGCTGCACAACCTGGTGCCCGAAGAGCGCTCCACCAAGTATCAGGGCAAGCAAAACCGCGTGAACGATGGCGGAACCAATCAGGCCATTCGACCGGTAATTGTTGTACTGCCCCCAAATCGCTTCCGGCGCAAGTATCTTCTGTTCGCGCGCGCGCGGGTTCGCCGCCGGGCGCATGCGCACCGGTCCGGCGTACTGGCGGTTAAGAACTGCAGGCGACGAAAATTGAAGCAGCGCGGAGTGGCGAGAATCTTGCTGATTCAACATTGATACTCCCCTGGGTCGGTAAAAATTCCTGCGCTCCTTGGATGCCTAAATGCAGTAAGCGGTTTGCGTAATAAGGTTTGGTGCCCCGCAAGGCTCCTCGAAATGACCAAGACAAATTGGTCACGTTTTGTATCGATGTCGCGTTCCCCCCACTACCGGTGCGCTGAACAAAGCTTTTACAATCTGCCGGCCAGCAGCAACACCACCAAGACAACCACCACCAGGCCGAGTCCGCCGCTGGGGTAGTAGCCCCACGACCGGCTATAGGGCCATGCCGGCAAGGCTCCCAGCAGCAGGAGCACGAGAATGATTAACAAAATCGTCGACATCGATTCCTCCCAGGGCGTCGGTCAAAACTTTTTGATAAAACGAAGCCCGGTTTTCTCACGAAGCCGGGCTCCTTGTTCACAGCAAAACCAACCAGCCTCTGCTAATTGCCAGAGGGGCTGTTGGACGAGGTTTTCATCTCGCCGTGCTCACGGTCTCTTGCCTGCTCGGAGTACTTGCGCACGGCCGCCTCGAAGGCTCCGACCGAGCTGGTGGGTTGAGCTTTGCCTTCGAGAATGTCGGAGAAGGGTACGAACCTCCCGCCATAAAGAAGCCGAGTCTCATCTTTGTCTTGCGTCACGACGGTGCCGTTCAAATCCACTCCGGCAAAGATTCCGCGAGCGCGAGAATAGGTGAGAATCTGCGCTCTCATTTTCCAATCCGTGTCGGCGCCCGCATCGCGTCCCACCGGGCCGGCAGCAGCGGAAGCATCGCCGCCTATTTTGAACTTGCTGGAGAGCAAGTGCTGCATCCCCTCCTCATTCATGACCACCATCACGAGATCAACCGCCTGTCCTCCGAGTTGCAAACCCCAGCTTCCGCCCGTGATGGTGATCGGAGCGGGCGGGCTCCATCGGCCGTTTTCCAGTCGACATGTCGCGATACCCTTACCGTGACTTCCCCCGAAGCCCACTGCGATCTTCACCATCGACGGGATCACCGCCATGCACTTGGCATCTTTCATGACCTTATCGGGAATCGCTTTGTCGGGAGTGGCCATAATTTCGTCCAGGACTTTGGCTGACGCCGCGACCCGCTTTTCTATATCGGACTGGCTGTCCTTGTCTGCCGCGATAGCCATAGCCGCCAACAGCAAACAACTGGCACCGAGCACAAGGGCAAATCTCGGCAATCGAAAACTGATGCTTCTTGTCATATATGGGACCTCATTCATGTTTCCTGCGCTCCAAGCGAGCAACCAAATTTTTCCTATCGAGGCTCAAACTTAACCGCCCAGTGGCGGTCATTCCATCCGTATCTGGCTGTAATGTGAACCTGCGCTGGCTGCAAACCTGTGCGGTGACCACCGTACGGAGGACCAGCCGAGGTGTTGTGACGGAACCGGTTCAGCACAATCGGCAATAAAACAGCAACACTCATGGGAGATGGCGGGGGGGCCGTGCGCGAGCACAAAGACCGGGGAGGTCAATCTCACCTGCGGGATTCTCCGTCAGTCGAAGTTTAGGCAGCAGTCTTCCGCCCACCCGGCTTTGGTTCAGAGAATTCTGCGCCAGGACTGGCGATATCTTCGGCGCGGGTGATTTCCATAATTTCTTTGGCTCTGCGAATTTCTTCGGCGGTGTCGCAATGAATGGCAACTACAATTCCCCCTTGCAGCAGTCTTTTCTGGTAGCGCCAGGCCGCAACTTCAGACACTCCCAGTGCAGTGAGTGATCCGATGAGCCCCCGGGAAGCGCCAGTTTCGCCGGCTTCTGAAAGGCTTTGAACCAAGGGCCCCAGAGCGGTCACCGGTCCAACCCCCCGAATCTCGACGGCGGCTCCTCGAAAGCGGTCCGGCGCAAAATCTGCGTAGGTTCGCGACCGGTCCGAGGAGGTCGAAGCTTGCGCAGCCTGGGGCTCATTCTCCGCTGCCAAGCTTTGGTCCGCTGCATCGAGGTTCCGCAACAGCACGGAGACATCCGCGGAGGAGAAACCGGCATCTTCGTAGCCGATGATCGCAGGCTCCAATTGACTGCGACTCTGGTAAATTCCAAACACTGCCTTTGTTTTCGCCATCTGAATCTCCAGACGAGAAAGTCGGGCAAACTCCGTCGGGGTGTTCGCAGGTCGCAGTTGAGCTGAAGAATGGACGATGCCGGTGTCAAATCCAATCAGGAGAATCCTCTAAGGCTGCGAATCGCGTCACCGTAGAAAGCAATCACCGGGCTGATGGACTTGATAAGCGCTTGGGCGCCGTCCGTATCGTCTGCCCCGATCCGCAGAATTGATCGTATCGCCAGGGTGTTTGCCGTATTAGCGAAAGCTTTCGTTCCCAAAGATTTCCGCCGCCTCCGAGTTTTCTACCGAAGGACTTCCCGCCAAAACCTCACCGAAATCGCCTTCCCGCATTAAGCCCTTGCGTTCTTCGGAATCTACAGCGATTCCCGTATGTTCGGGGCGATCTGCGCTTCATTAAACTTCTCCCAGGGGGTTGGGTGAGTAGAAAATCTGAAAAGGCAAGGACCCGCGACGCTCAAACAGTCGCCAGTTGCGAGGCGACGCCTGTCGGGAAGTTTGCCACGAAGAATCCGTGGGTTGAACAATGGCCGCGCGATCCAGCGTTGCCCAAGGTGTTGCGCCCCTATAGAGCCGTCAAATGCCCTGGCTGCACGTTTCTGGCAGCCGTTACCCGAGCCAGCGCTGGCCGACGATCCTCTGCTCGCGCTTTCTTTCTACACCGTCAGCGGGCCCTGATCGGTCGCGGGTTGGAGGATTCGTGCGCTTATTAAGCGTTCGGCTCATTGTTTCTCTGATCATCGGCATCACGGTGGTGTCGCTGGTTTTTTCCTCCTATGAAGTGGTGCGCGAAAAAGAAGCGCTGCGGAAGGAATTGGAGCGCCGTGCTGAGGTGTTGGCGGAAAGCATCGCAGCCGACCTCGAAAGATCCTGGGAGAGCGGATCGGAGCGGGCACTGCAGAGGCTGGTGGAACATTTGGGAAACCGCGAGCATCTGCTGGGAATCGCGGTTGCCGATCGTCAAGGAACGTTGATCGCGGTCACTCCCGAGTTGACCGCCATCCTTGTGGGTACTCCGTTCGATCTCACCCAGGCGATGGCAGATGGCCACAGCGAGAGCTCCTTCGAACGGTTGAAGAACGAACCCGTCAACATTTTTGCATTGCCCCTTTATCGAGAGGATAAAATCGTCGGCAGCCTTGCGGTTGTGCACGACGCCGGCTACATACGCGCGCAGAGCCTCAGTACCTGGCGTGAAGCATTTCTCACGGTTCTGATCCAGGTTTTTCTCATCGTTTTGATCACCTTACTCATAGTCCGTTGGAGCATCACCGGACCGATTGCACGAGCCGCGCAGTGGATGCGCGCTCTGCGCACGGGACGAATCTCTTCACGGCAACAGATGCCGGATTTGGACCTTTTCCGACCGCTCGCCTGGGAGGTCGTTACGCTGACGGAGAGTCTCAGTCAGGCGCGAACTGCCGCCGAGAATGAAGCCCGTCTTCGAGAAGCCGGGGAATCGATGTGGACGGCGGACCGCCTTGCGGTACAGGTTCGCACTCGACTGGGGGAGGGGCAGTTATTCCTGGTTTCGAATCGTGAACCCTACATTCACGAGCGCAAAGGAAGATCGGTGGAGGTTTTCGTGCCGCCCAGTGGTCTGGTAACCGCTCTTGAACCAGTGCTCGATGCCTGCGATGGCACTTGGATTGCCCATGGCAGCGGGGACGCCGACGCTGAAGCCGTCGATTCGCACGACCGGTTGCGTGTTCCCCCGCGGGATCCTCGTTACACTTTGCGCCGGGTGTGGCTGAGCAAGGAAGAAGAAGAGGGTTATTACTACGGGTTCGCCAACGAGGGCCTGTGGCCGCTTTGTCATATTGCGCATACCCGCCCGACTTTTCGTGCTCAGGACTGGCAGCATTATCAGGAAGTCAATCGCAAGTTCATGGCGGCGGTGCTGGAAGAGATCGAAGGTGTGTCGAAGCCCGTGATCCTGGTTCAGGACTATCACTTCGCGCTGCTTCCCCGGATGATCAAGGAGAAAAGACCAGGTGCTCGTGTCGCCATTTTTTGGCACATACCTTGGCCAAATCCTGAAGCTTTCGGCATCTGCCCTTGGCAGCGCCAATTGGTCGATGGGTTGCTGGGAGCGGATCTGATCGGGTTTCACACCCAATCGCACTGCAACAATTTCCTCTCTACGGCAGACCGCGTGGTCGAATCTCGCGCCGACTGGGAACACTTCTCAGTCGTACGGCAAAATCACAGAACCCTGATTCGTCCTTTTCCCATCAGCGTGGACATTCCCGACGAAACTCCCATCGAAAGCGACAGTTACTACAGCGAGGAGTACAGAAAGCGCTCCTCTTTGATGCATGGTTTGGGAGTCGACACCCCGTTCCTGGGAGTCGGCGTCGATCGCGTAGACTACACCAAAGGGATTCCCGAGCGTTTTCAAGCGATCGAAAGGTTTCTCGAGAAATATCCCAAGTATCAGGGAAAGTTCACGTTCGTGCAGATAGGGGCGCCCAGTCGAACCCACATCAAGAGATATCACGACCTGATGGTTGAAGTTGAATCGGAAGCGGAGAGAATCAATTGGCGCTTCCAGTCGGGCAAGTGGAAACCGATTGTTTTTCTCAAGCGGCATCACAGCCATCAGGAAATCGAAGACTTCTATCGCGCCGTCGATCTTTGCCTGGTGACCTCGCTGCACGACGGGATGAATCTTGTGGCTAAAGAGTTTCTGGCGGCAAGGCGCGATGAGCGCGGCGTTCTCATCCTAAGCCAGTTCACTGGCGCAGCCCGCGAGTTGCGCGACGCGTTATTGGTGAATCCCTATGATATCGACCAGACCGCGGAAGCCATTCGTGCGGCCATCGAGATGGAACCGGAAGAAAAACAACTGCGCGTCCAAAATATGCGCAAACTTATCCGGGAACACAACATCTATCGTTGGGCGGGAAATCTAATCGCCGAACTGTGCGAGCTTCGGCTTGATCCCGGGGATAGAATGCAGCCGAAACTGCGCGGCAGCGTAACCGCAACCTGATGCGCATCCTGGTGCAACTAGCCTTGCCATCCACAGATGGAATGAAAGCATGACAACAGCGGCGCTGCTGCCAACCCGAACTCCGGCCTCGACGAAGCCGTTTTACTTTAACACCTCCGCACATCTTTTGCGGATCACTCGGCATAAGGCAACCAGTCTGGCCGAGTTTCTCGAAGGACTTCGCCACTGCGAGGAGGCATCCATCTTTCAACACACGTTTCGGACGCTGCAGGAGCACCATTTCATCCGCGAAGGTTTTTCGAATGATTTTGCTCAATGGGCTCTCTCCGCCTGTAACGAACCGAGTCTGGCCGAGAACCTGACCAGCGTCGACGTCCGCGAGTTCACTTCAGTGGCCGACTTGCGCAATCGATGCGTGCAGATCGTCGAAGAATTTCTCACGCACACCCCGCTGGCCGCAGATCGCACCGTGCGCGAGACCTTCTATTTCTGCGCTGCCGACATCGTGGTCATCCCCACAAACTATGTGGCGCGCACGCTGCGCGAGTTCGCCGAGGGTTTGCGCGGGGTGAGCGTGCACAGCATTCAACATCACTTCATTGAAGCCCGGCTTCGACTGAAGCTGATGTCGAACGACTTCTCGCAGTGGCTGCATGAAGATTTGGGCCTGACCGAAGCTGCCCGCCAGTTGAACCGGATTGATATCTACACCATCACCTTGGAAGACGTGAAAAAACAGATCATTCGCATCGTAGAGCGAGCGCTGGTTTAGGGGGCGCGAACTTTTATGGAACCGGTGGAGTCGCAAACTCGCAGTGAAACGGCGTCAGGAAGCTTGCCGTCAGATTCGGCGCCGGTGGCCGCTCCCGCCGAACCCGCGCGGGTGGAGCGCCGCAGAAAACCGCGCACCTGGGAAACTCCTCCCGCTCCGGTTCCGCCGCCTCATCTCGACGACTACAAGAAAATCGTCGGTGCGGCTGAGATCGACGAATTGAGGTTCCTGGCGCGCGATCTCAAGGGCAAGAGCCTGCAGATGATCAACTCCACTGCCGTGGGCGGGGGGGTGGCAGAGATGCTGAATCAGATGGTTCCGCTTTTGAACGAAGTCGAAGTCAACACTCGCTGGGCGGTCATTACCGGCGGCAATGATTTCTTCGAAGTCACCAAGGCCTTCCACAACGCTCTTCAAGGCGGGGAATACAAGCTGACGCAACATGCTCGGGACATCTTTCTGATGAACAACGAGCAGAACCGCCAGCGCATTCAATTCGAGGAAGAATTTATTGTGATTCACGACCCGCAACCGGCACCCCTGGTCCCCGCACGGAAGGAGTCGCGCCAACAATGGATTTGGCGCTGCCACATCGATCTTTCAAATCCCAATCCCGAAGTGTGGGGTTTCCTCCGGCCATTTGTCGAGAAGTACGATGCCGCGATTTTTTCGTCGCAGTCGTTTGCCCGCCAGTTACCGATTTCCCAGTATCTGTTCTATCCCTGTATCGATCCCTTATCCGAAAAGAATAAGGAGATCGACGAGAGCTTCGTCGCACAAACCTGCGAGGAGTTTGGCATCGACCGCTCACGACCGATCGTTACGCAGGTTTCGCGGTTTGATCGGGCGAAAGATCCGGTGGGAGTCATTCAGGCATTCAAGCAGGCCCGCAAATACGTCGATTGCCAGTTGGTCATGGCCGGCGGCGGGGCGACCGACGACCCCGAAGGCGCCGCGGTGCTGCGCGAGGTCAGAGAAGTGGCAGGCGCTGATCGAGACATCATCGTTCTTGACCTGCCGCCCTGGTGTGCTCTGGAAATCAACGCCCTGCAGCGCGCCTCCACCGTCATCGTGCAGAAATCGGTGAAGGAAGGTTTTGGGCTGACGGTGACGGAAGCTCTGTGGAAAGGGAAACCTACGATTGCCGGGGCGGTCGGCGGAATTCCCAATCAGATCGTTCACAAGCTCACCGGTATGCTGGTTCACTCCGTCGATGGTTGTGCCTATCAGATTCGTTATTTATTGACTCATCCGGAATTCGCACGGCAGCTTGGGCAGAATGGCCGCGAGCACGTAAAGGAAAATTTTCTGATGACCACCAATGTGCGCCGCTGGCTGCTGCTGTTGCGAATTCTGCTGACCCGTGCCAGCCATCCACCTACCGTTTAGGGACCGTCGCTTCCGGCGGGGCTTCGATGGTAACCTCCACTTCGGCGCCCGGCTTGAGGCGAACCCGCTCGCCCTTCGCATCCGTCAGGGTGTTCTCGATGCGCAGCTCGCGATAGAGATTATCTGCTCCTTCGACGTTGATCTGCGCTTTTCTCAGTTTCTCCAGGGATCTGAGGTTTGATGACCCTCTCGACCACCGCCGGCAAAGTTGTGCTGGGTTTTTCATTCATGAAAGCCTCCTCGTTTCACAGGAGGGGAAGCGGCAAGGCTGATGTTGGTAGAAATCATCATTTTGGCCAAAATGCTTTGACCATTTCATCAGACCAGGGAAAGTAACCGCTAGAAGCTTGCATGGCCCTGGGCAACTCCTTGGTTGTTTTTCGGCGCTTTCTCGATTTCGTTTTTCTTGTCTTTTCGCCCGAAATCGAGTCCGAAACGCGGCTCCGACTGCGTGCCGGAAATTCTGATTGGAATTTCCGTGCCGGCGCCATCCTTGCGGAAAAACGGGTCCACCGGCTTGAGCAGAATTGACTTCCATCCCGTGGTCATCTGCGAAAGCGCCGCCTCGAACTTTACGGTTCCATGAAAATCAAACGTCTGGCCATCCAGGCTATAAACACCCGTCATATCAACATGAGTTCCCGGAACCAAGAAATGAAGAAATGAGAACGACAGCCGCCCACTCTCTAACGTGAACACGCCTCGCAGGTCGGTGGGGACATTGGTGTCGAGATGTTCGCGCGCCTGTTTTGGTTTGCCCTGGCTGATCAGGCTCAAGGTGTCGAGCTTGCTCTGCACCTTTTCGCTACTGAAGTGAGCTTGCGGCACGTGGAACGTACCCGCCAATTTCAGCCGGTCTGCCACGCTTCGCTCGCCGGGCGTCAGATTCAACTTGGTTTTCATCTCCACTGCCCCGGTCATATAGGGCGGGTCGGTGTGAACACCAAGCTCCAACAGATCCTCGATGTGGGCGTGGTCGAGGACAACATCAAGGTTGACATCGTGGCCGTGAGGCGACTTTACGCGAACAATCGAGCCGTTCGCGGTCAGCGAGGAACGAAGAAATTTTGCCCGGACCGGGCGAAGA
>JASHRB010000080.1 GCA_030037575.1 Candidatus Sulfotelmatobacter sp.
CCTACATCCCACCCCCTCCAGGAGAGGTCGAGCCGTGTCTTGCGGCCTGGGAAAAGTTCTTGCATGAATCGACCCTGCCGCCGCTCGTGACCATTGCGTTGGCTCACTATCAGTTCGAAGCTATTCACGCGTTCCTTGACGGCAATGGCCGAGTCGGACGTCTTCTCATAACCTTGTTCCTGATCGAGCGCCAGATCCTCCCGACACCGCTGCTCTATCTGTCGGCGTTCTTTGAGGCATCGAGGCGAGACTACTATGACGGGTTGCGCGGGATCAGCGAACGCGGGGCATGGAACGACTGGTTGGAGTATTTCCTGCTCGGAGTCGCTCGCATGTCTGAGGATGCTTTGAGCCGAGCCATGCGCATCAACGAACTATGGGCGGAGTGGCAGAGGAAAGTCTCCGGAGAATCAAGCAACAACCCGTTGCGTGTAGTCGAACTCCTGGGGGCAAATCCCTTCATCACTATAAAAGGCGTGGCGAACAGATTGAAAATCGCTTTTACGACCGCGCAGCGCGCCGTCGAACGACTCGAACGCGCGAAGATCGTAAAACGGATGGGCGATGCGAAGCGCGACCGAGTCTATTGCGCGAATTCTCTCCTGGATATCCTCGATGCGCCGGCCCGCGTCAAGCCAGCCGACAACAAATAGCCCTGAGTGCTGTCAAACCAGAAATGCGTATCGCAACTGTAAAGCTCCTCAGCCCCAGTTGATGGCAGTAGCGCCAACTGCGACTCGTATGATCCGACCATGCTGCTGACGCTCACAACTACGCATAACCCAGCGACGGATTTGGGATACCTGCTTCATAAGAACCCGGCAAAGCTAGATTCGTTCGAGCTCTCGTTTGGGAAAGCGCACGTCTTCTATCCGGAAGCGACTACGGAGAGGTGCACGGCGGCCCTATTGCTCGATGTCGATCCGGTAGGACTGGTTCGTGGTAAGCGAGGACAGCATGAGGATGGCACGCTCGATCAGTACGTCAATGACCGGCCTTATGTGCTCTCTTCCTTTCTAAGCGTCGCTATGGGCCGAGCTTTTGGGACGGCCATGTCGGGACACAGCAAAGGCAGGCAAGAATTGGCGGACCTGCCCATTCCATTGACTGCAAACCTGACCGTTGTGGCCTGCAAAGCCGGCGAGGGGTTGATTCGAGAATTGTTTGAGCCTCTCGGGTACGGCGTGGTGGCCAGAACAGCTCTCACTATCGAGTGATCGAAAAGCTCGGCGGTGGCGGGATGGGTGTCGTCTACAAGGCCGAAGACACGCGCCTCAAGCGCTTCGTCGCTCTGAAATTTCTTCCCGAAGATGTGACCCGCGACCCGGCGGCGCTCAGCCGTTTCCGGCGCGAAGCCCAGGCTGCGTCGGCTCTCAATCATCCCAACATCTGCACCATATATGACGTCGGCGAAGAGGGCGAACAGGCCTTCATCGTCATGGAGTATCTCGATGGCGAGACGCTGAAACACCTCGTCGACACCCGCCCGCTCGAGATTGAGAGAGTGCTCGCAATCGCCATTGATGTCGCCGACGCACTCGACGCTGCCCATTCCAAAAGCATCGTGCACCGCGATATCAAGCCGGCCAGCATCTTCGCGACTCGCCGCGGGGCCGCGAAAATTCTCGACTTTGGTTTGGCCAAAGTCACCCTGGAAGCCAGTCGCGCGCTCGATCCGGCCGAAGTAACCAGGACCGAGGGCGAGAGCGCGCAGCATTTGACCAGTCCGGGGTCGGCGCTCGGCACTGTTGCCTACATGTCGCCCGAGCAAGTACGAGGCAATCCGCTCGACCCCCGCACCGATCTGTTTTCGTTCGGGATCGTGCTCTAGCCGGATTCGGCCGAGGTGTAGGCGAGCCAACGGCCACCTGGAGAAAGGTGTCCGTCCGTACCCTGCGGTAGGATAAGGCGACGGTTTGCGCTCTCCCCCAAAGGGCAAAGCCCAGATCATAGTGGTTGTCCAAAGAGCCACGCGAATGGAGCAGGTTGGTCCAGCCGAGTTTTATCTCAGTGATCTCTCGGGCGGGCCACCGCCTTCGGGTGCCTTGTGGAGGGGCTCAAAAATGTCGGCGGTGAAGATGACCACGCCGCGCGGATTCCACGATGCGCCGCCCACTTCGGGGACATCGCAGGCTATCTGCACAGGTCCACCGGCCTGCCCTGCCTTCTTCACTTGCCCGCTGAAGAGAAGCCGATGTAACCACAAGGCAAACATCTGCTTTTTCAAACTTTGATGATCCTGTGAGTGGTTCACATCGTGTCGAATCAGGTAGCGGTTGAGGAACGCGGCGGGGGGTAGGTACCTACTGATTTTGGGTCTTTCAGCACTTTTCGAATTTGTCGGCCGACGATGAACTCTTCTCCCGGATTGAGAAGGAACGTCGTGACCACGAGGGCGTTGGGTCCTGCGGGAACGCCCTGAGAAGGACTCGTGCTTCCGGTGTGAGGATTTAATTCGATGCAAGGTATTGCCGTGGCCAGGCGAACTTGGAGTTCACGTGCCGAAGCCCCGATGACGTCCGGGTCGAAATTAATCATCAAGTGAGGGACATGGTTGGCCAACTCCGGCACCATGATGCTGGTCTGTACGCTTGGGATGTCTTTTACCATTCCGATGATCACTGCCATACGTTCCCGCGATTCCTTCTCCATCCCTTCATCCGTTTGGGTGAGCAGCCAATCCACAGCGGCCACCATACCGACAATCTGTTCTTTGGCTACTTTCATGCCGCGGCCGACTGAGTCTGCCGGGCAGAGATTGCGCTGAGCGAGATCGGTGTATTCTTTCTTACCCAGCAAGAGACCGGCATTCTGCGGCCCGCGGATGTCTTTCCCGCCGGAGAAGGACACCATATCGAATCCCATTCCTGTGTACTTCCAAAGATTTGAGATCGGGGGCATATCGGCAGCGGCATCCAGGTGGCACGGAACGCCTTTGTTGTGGGCTACGGCGATCCAATCCTCGCGGCTGATGCCAACGGCGTCTGCCGCATTGAAATAGTTGGTCATCACGGTGTTCAGGCCAAGGGCCTGCTCGTAGTCGTCCAATGTGACCACGTCGACGATCTTGATGCCGCAGAGCTGCATGGCCACATCGTACTCGTAGCGATGAATTTTCTGGACGACGACCTCGTTCTTCGGAAACTCTGGAGTGCCGATCAGACTGGGAATATCCAACGGGTGGCAGTTGTTTGCGGCCATAACCGAGGCAGCGGTGGCGAGTGTGATCGCGGAAGATGCGCCGCAACTGATGCAGCAGCCTTCGGCTTTTAGCTTTTCCGCGATATAAGCTCCTGCTTTCTGCTGCAACTCCTCAAGATGCACGGGATGCAATGCGGCCTGCGTGACCGCGGCACGGACGGGAGGAGGCATCACAGCCGATGTGAGTTCCGTGTAGGTGCCGGCGGCGTTGATGAGCTTGGTTACGCCGAGCTTGTCGTAGTAGTCCGGATGCTCATGAGCCGAACCACTGGAGACTGTAGCGGCGAGGACCTCGGTTGCGGTGCTGAGCATGGGCACAGCGCTTAGGGCAGCCACCGTGGCCTGTGAAGCACGAAGGAACCGCCGACGAGAGTAAGACGATTGGCTATCAGGACATTTTTGACTTTTCATCTGGCTGAATTCCTTCTAGGCCGTAAGGCCTGCGATTTCTCCCCGCAAAACCGTAATGGAAGCTTGGGGCAGGGTAACCACAGTTTGTGCAGAGGCATCGATTGACGAAATCACCGGCGGCAGGTTTGGATCGGCGTGAGCGGTAGCATCCTCGCCGTGCCAAACATATTGTTCGCTGCCATAGGTGACCATGCGAATTATGCCGGAAAAATGTCCGGTCCCGCCACTGCTTTCAAAAGCTACGCGCACGGAATGCCCATGATCTCGATCTTTGTTGATGAGCAGCACGGCCCACTGGCCGTCCGGGCGCCGAACCGCATAGCTTGTGACCAGAGCATTCCCCGCCCCGTCTTCGATTCCCACCTCGACAGCATAGAGCTGATGGGAGCCGCTGCGATGCGTCACCCACTCCTCATTGATCAAACGGCTGGCGTAGTAGAAAGCGGTATAGCCAAGCATCTTGGCCTCGCGGTCCCAAAGCGCGTTGCCCCAGATGGCCCAGCCTTGGCACCCATGCTCGATGCCGCTCGGTTCGATGGGCGAATGAACGTATAGCCCCCCGCCCTCGGCGAAGAAGCTGCCCACATTGTCGGCCAGCCATAGGGCCGAAAAAATGTCCGACATGTAAACCGAAAGCGAACCGCAGAGATTGCTTTCCGTATTCATCAGGGGAATCGCCGCCGGCAATCCCTCATCGCGAAAGGCCTGCAGAGTCTTGCGCGTCAGCTCGCGGTTACGGTACAAATCGTCCCATTTCATGGTGCAGGCGTCGTAAGGATAAATTTCAAAAGAAGCGAACCTTAGCTCCGCCTGACGATTGTGCGATTTCAGATAATCGTAAAAGCGGCCAAACCAGGACTTGCGTCCGCGGGCGTCGGGCCAGACCGAAACATCCTGGTTAATGCCCTGGAACACGGGTCCGCCCAACTTAAGAGTGGGATCGACCTTGTGAAT
>JASHRB010000081.1 GCA_030037575.1 Candidatus Sulfotelmatobacter sp.
GGAACTCCGGAAAAACCGCACGCCATACAGCAAGCCTTCATCGCGGAAGGCGCAGCGCAGTGCGGGTTCTGTCTTAGCGGCGTCATGCTCACGGCCAAAGCTCTGCTCGACCAGCAGCCCCAAGCTTCCGACCAACAGATTCGCGACGCCATGTGCAATGTCTTGTGCCGCTGTTTTGCCCACACGCGCATGATGCGGGCCATCAAGCGTTATCAGGCGGGGCTGATATGAAAAACCGATTTTCTCGCCGCCACTTTCTCAAAGCTTCGGGCGCCCTGATGGTCAGCTTCAGCGCCGCGACTTGGCCCGATCCCCGCTGTTTCGCGCAAGGTCCGTTCGATACGCATCCTTCCTCCATTGATCCCGACAAACTCGACTCCTGGCTCGCCATCGCGTCCGACGGATGGGTGACCGCCTACAGCGGAAAGTGCGACCTCGGGCAAGGCATGTACACCGCGCAGGCCCAAGTGGTGGCGGAAGAATTGTGCGTGCCGCTGGCGCAGGTGAGGCTGATTCAGTGCGACACATCGATCACGCCGGACCAGGGAACAACTTCGGGGAGTCAATCGACGCCGACGAATTTTAATGCGCGGAATCTTGCGCAAGCCGCGGCCACCGCGCGCGAAGCTCTGATCGGGATGGCCGCCAAGAAATGGAGCGTCACTGCGGATCAACTGGGGGCCGAAGACGGTGCGGTTGTGGCGAAAGACGGGCGACGCCTCCGCTACGGCGACCTGATCGGAGGCAAACGGTTCAACATTACGGTAAGCAGCGCCGCGAAACGCAAACCGCCGGGCACCTGGAGAATACTGGGCAAGCCAGTTCCCTCCTTGGACAGAGTTGCGCTGATGACCGGCACATTTGAATTCGTCCACAACCTGCAGGTTCCGGGAATGGTTCACGGACGTGTCGTGCGTCCGCCGGAAATCGGAGCGACGCTGGCGCAGGTGGATGAGAGTTCGGTGCGGCAAATTCCGGGGATCATCAAAGTCGTCGTGCGCAAGAACTTCGTCGGGGTGGTTGCCGAAAAGCAGTGGCAGGCAGCGCAAGGCGCCGAAAAGCTTAAGGTCACCTGGAACCGCGGTGCCATGTTGCCGACGCAAGACGATTTTTACCACTGGCTGCGGCGGCAGCCAGCGCGCCACCGCATGCTGCTCAACTCCCACGATGTAGACGACAAACTGAAGGCGGCCGCGCGCGTGCTAAAAGCGACTTATGCGCATCCTTATCAGGCGCACGGATCGATCGGCTCTTCCTGCGCCGTCGCCGACGTACAGGCGGACCGGGCAACGCTGTGGTCGCCCACGCAATCGGTGTATCCCACGCAGCATGGCATTTCGGCCCTCACCGGACTTCCGCTCGCGAGCGTGCGCGTGATTTTTGTGCGCGGCTCCGGCTGCTACGGGCTGAACGCCGCCGATACGGTTTCTTACGACGCCGCGCTGCTGTCTCAAGCCGTGCACCGGCCGGTCCGCGTGCAGCTCACACGGAAAGATGAATTCACCTCGGAAAACTACGGCTCGGCTTGCGTCATCGAGCAGCAAGCGGGAGTGGGCGCAGACGGAGCGATCATGGCGTGGTCATGCGAAACCTGGGCGGCCACGATGGGTGGGAGACCAGGATACGACACGCCGGGAAACGTGATCACCGGCGCGTTGCTCGGCTTCGAACCGGAGATTCCAGCGCCGCGTACCGCCCCGGAGGTGCGTGGCGACTGGAGCAACGGCAGCAACGCGGTTCCTTCGTATGTCGCGGGGTGCGTGAACGGAAAATGCGGGGGGACGGGCTCGATCCGCAGCGAGCGCGTATTCACCCACGCCGTGAGGTCGCCGTTTTTTACGGGGCCGCTGCGTTCTCCGCTGCGGCTGCAAAACACATTCGCACACGAATGCTTCATGGATGAGATTGCCGCGCTGGTCAAGGCCGATGCGGTCGCTTACCGATTGCGCCATCTCGCGGAGAGGCGAATGCTCGAAGTTGTGAAGGCCGCAGCCCGGGCGGCAAATTGGGATGCGCCACGGTCGCCGCGATCGCCGACGCGAGGGAATACGCGCGGCGCATGGGTCGGCGGGCGCGGCATCGCCTGCGTCGCCTATGAAGGCGACAACGGCTACGCCGCGCTGATCGCCGAAGTGGAAGTGAACCTGGCCAGCGGGAGGATTCGGCCCAGGCGCTTTGTGGCCGCGCATGACTGTGGGCCGATTTCCAATCCAGACGGGTTGCGCAATCAGGTTGAAGGCGGCATCCTTCAGGGCATGAGCCGCGCGCTCGGGGAGGAAATCACCTGGGATGAGCGCAAAGTCACTTCCGTCGACTGGGCAACCTACCACAGCGCGTATCTCAGCGGCGAACTGCCCACCATTGAAATTGTGCTGATCGATCGGCCAAACACCGCGGCCACCGGCGCAGGGGAAACGGCGATCACGCTGGTCGCCGCGGCCATCGGCAATGCGATTTTCGACGCCAGCGGAGCCAGAATCCGGCAGGTGCCGTTTACGGCGGAGCGGGTGAAATCAACGCTGGCGGCCGCGACAAAAGCCTAGGCCGAAACCGCACGGCTGATGGTAAAATTGCCAGGTCGAGCCTCATTTGCTGCACTCGCGGCAGCGAAGTCCGCGTCGGGACGTGGCTCAGCCTGGTAGAGCACTCGCTTGGGGTGCGAGGGGTCGGCAGTTCAAATCTGCCCGTCCCGACCATTACTTAGAAATCAGCAGGTTACAGACGGTGCCCTCCAATCCACCACCACATGATCATTATAGGGTGCGCCTCGATCTCGATTGGGCCGAGTTTACGCCACTGGCCGGGAAGTAATTGAAACCGTGCGTCACCCCGCTGACCGCCCTTCAGCCGGAAAAACAGCTGCCTTTCGCCCATAACTACCTGGGTCGTAGCTGCCGGGAATGCATGGTCCGCCGCCAGACTGCATGAGGGTTGAAGAATACGAAGCGACAGTCCGCGTAAATGCATTCGCCCTCTGAGTGGAGAATGCTCTCTGGGCACTGGATGATGATACGCGCGCCCCGGTCCTTATAAGTCCCTCGGTCACCAGGGACGCATTTTCGCCAATCGCAGAGTGTCCCTGCACCGTCCGCCAAGGTATTCGATGCAGAGGTCGTTCGCCGTGTCGTCAATCGTCGTCTTGCCCGAGACTAGAATCGACATCACCGCGTCATTGAATTGGGCCTCGGTCAAGGTCCATTCTTCGCCCAGCCGATTGAGGTAGTGAACCAACGCGCGGGCCATCAACTGGGCTTTGAACTCGGCCTGCTCTTCACCCTCGAAGTAGTCGAGTAGAAGGGTCGTGGCCACGGTCAGCATCGGCCACGCAGGGCGCAGGTCACTGCCGATGAGCATTGGCAGACGGGCAGTCCTTCCGTCAAAGACATGCAGAATGCAAGCGTCACGTGCGTCGCGGGTCAGTCGGTAGGTCTTCATCAGACAATGGTAACGACGCAGTCAGGGTGAGTGAATAGCACGTGTGTGGAATGACTAAAGTGGCCCTGCTTTCGACATTTCGACGCGCAATTGAACCCGACTTGAAATTTCATGTTGTCGCCAACCCCATACATGCGAATATCGCTCGCTATCCTGTTGATTCTGCGATTCTGGTCTTGTGGAGCGCAAAGCTCGATTGGGGTGCGAGGGGGTCGGCAGTGGGCCCCCGCCGTTCTTCCGACCCTTAGCGTTCCCTCCCCACACACTCACTAATACACAGAATCAAGAAAAGCACTTTGAGTCGAACCGGCATTCCAGGAGAATCGCAGAAAGCTCCATCGGAACGAAGCGCGCCCTTCGTCCAAAGCTTTCCAGGGCAACCGTTGCGCCATACTTACTTTTGGGAGAATCTCCATGTCCGGGCAGGTCATCTTGTATTTCGACGATCAGGCGGATGCGTTGCGCTTCGCCTTGGCGGCAGGATCGGTAATGGCGGGCGAGGGCGCCAGGCAATCCGAGGCTCTCATTCAGGAAACTGCGCGCGTAAGCCGCATCCGCATTGACGCCGCGAACGCAGGCAAAGTAAAGAAGTCAGCATCCGAGCACGTGGCCTAGATTCACCGACCGAGGTCCGCTCGGGGCGGTGCGCCACGCCTCCTCCCTCATCTAAACCATCGCGGGAAGCT
>JASHRB010000082.1 GCA_030037575.1 Candidatus Sulfotelmatobacter sp.
AATATCCGCTCGAATGTGCGCGAGCTGGAAGGAGCGCTGATTCGGCTGGTCGCCCACTCCTCGCTCATCGGCGCGGAAATTACCCTGCCTTACGCTCAACAGGTGTTGAAGAATTTCATCGATTCTCAGGCGCGCAAAGTCACTATTGAATCGATCCAGAAGATGGTGGCCGAACAATTCGGCCTGCGCCTGGTCGAAATCAAAGCAAAAGATAATTCCCGGGCGATCGTTTATCCGCGGCAGATTGCCATGTACCTCGCAAAGCAGATGACGGAGGCCTCTTTGCCGGAAATTGGCCGCCAGTTCGGCGGGAAACATCACACCACGGTTCTGCACTCGGTCGAGAAAATTGAAGAGGTTCGGAAGAACGACAAGGATTTAAACAGATTGCTCAACAAGCTGACCGAACAATTGGGCGGATAAATCGGCCGGCTTTCGCTTTTTGCACGGAACGGCGCATTTTTCCTTTGGAGCCGATGCGCATGAGATGTGAACGCTGTGCAAGCCGGGGGAGAATCGGTTCTGGCGCGAACTTATGACCCGTATCTCCGCTGCCTTGGAGACTGATTTCTCACACGAAGGTGCCGGGCGCAACCGAGTGCAGGAAGGCGGTTTGACAGGATTTTCCACTTCTGCGCTGGGCCTACTGTTACTACTGGTTTTATAGGTTTTATATTTGATATAAAAAGTAATCAGAGTAGCACGCGGCAGGGGAGACTACGTCTATGCCGGTGGAAGCGGCGGTTGCGGTAGGCACAATGGAGATCACGGTCAGCAAAGCCGAGTTGCTGCGCGAGTTGGCTGCCACGCAGGGCGTGGTCGAGCGCAAGACCACGATTCCAATTCTTTCCAATTATCTGTTTGAAGCGGCCGACGGCAAGCTCGCGCTCACGGCGACCGACCTCGACCTGAGCCTGCGAACCTCCTGCCCTGCGAAAGTAAAAAAAGAAGGCTCGTGCACCATTCCCGCGCGCAAACTGCATGACTACGTAAAGCTCCTACCCGACGCTGACATCACCCTCAAGTTGCTTGAAAATCATTGGGTCAACATTCGCTGTGGGCGTTCGAATACAAAAATGGTGGGCATGGCGAAATCGAATTTTCCCAGCCTGCCTGCGTTCCCCACTTCCGGCGTGGTGAAAATTCCCGGGCAAACTCTGCGGGGATTGATTGCCCGAACCGCGTTTGCCATTTCCAACGAAGAATCACGCTACACCCTGAACGGCGCTCTGATGTTGATCAAGCCGGAATCGATCACCATGGTGGCCACCGATGGCCACCGATTGGCGCACTGCGAGCGAGCCGGCGAAAAGTTTGAGGGGGTTTCGGGCGAGATGAAAACGCTCGTTCCCAAAAAAGCCATGGACGAACTGAAGTCGCTGCTGGATGCAACCGACGCAGAAACGGTCGAGTTCGCAAAAGATGAATCGACTCTGTTCTTCCGCATCGCCTCGCGCTTGCTGACCTCGCGGCAGCTCACCGGACAATTTCCGAACTTCGAAGCAGTTCTCCCGAAAGACAACAGCAAGAGCATTACCTTGAACAGCGACGATCTGAACGCTGCGATTCTGCGCGTGGCCCAGTTCGCCGACGAGCGCTCGCGCGCCGTGCGTCTGAAGCTGGAAAAAGGTGAAGTGAAAATCTCGGCGTCATCGACGGAAGCGGGCGAATCGGAAGACTCGATCGAAGCTCCGTACGATGGCGAAACTCTCACCATCGGCTTTAACGCCGCCTATCTGGTCGAATTCCTCAAAGCCGCCGGCAACGAGGAGGTGCGGCTGGAATTGAAGGATTCTCAATCCGCCGGCCAGCTTCGCCCCGCCGAAAGCGACGATTATAAGTACAGGTATATCGTGATGCCGATGCGGATCTGAGGGCATAAATCCCTTGCGCTGGGGGCGGAGGTTTGCGGCACAGGCCTACCCGCTCGGCTTGACCCCGGCGCACTCCTGTCATACATTGGCGGTCGATCCTTAGGAGGCTCCATGCTCGATGGCTTTAAGAAATTCATCCTGCGCGGAAATGTTGTGGATATGTCGGTGGGCGTGGTGGTCGGGGCGGCGTTCGGCGCGGTCGTCACCGAGATGACCAAAGCTTTCCTGACTCCGCTGATCGCCCTTGTCGTGGGTAAGCCTGACTATTCCAACCTGAAATTCAGCATTCAGGGTACCGTGTTTCCCATCGGCGATTTCATCAACGCCTGCATCTCGTTCTTCCTGATTGCGGCCGCCGTGTATTTCTTTGTCGTTTTGCCGGTGAACCTTCTGCTCGCGCGCATGCATAAAGCCGAGAAACCCGCCGATCCAACGACAAAGACATGTCCCGAGTGTCTGAGCGAGATTCCGCTCCAAGCCCGGCGCTGCTCGCACTGCACGCAGCCGCTCGCCGGCCGGGCGGCGTGAACCCGGCAGGACCGGGAGCCTGCGGTCGGATAACATGAGGGAATGAGGCGCTGTCTTTCAAAACCCCGCTGGCTTGGTGCGACTGCCTCTACCTGGGCCTTTCTGTTTGCTTTTCAAGCACCGCCGCCCGCTTTGTCGCAGACTGCTGCTCCCGTGCACGGTGCATCCGCATTTCAGGCGGCAAAGTCAACCCGGGCGGCGGCCGTGCCCGATCCGGGCTCCATCAGCAACGGGGTTTATCGCAATTCCGCCTTCGGATTCACCTGCAAAATCCCGGCAGGATGGGTATTGCGCACCGCCGAGATGAACAGCCAGGAGCTTGAGGAGGAAAAAGAAGACGCGGGCAAGAACGCCAATAAGGGTGGGCGCGTGCTGCTGGCGGCGTTTTCGCGTCCTCCGGAAGCGCGGGCCGCGGATGTGAATTCCTCGATCTTGATTGCGGCCGAAAGCACCGGCGTCTATCCGGGATTGAAAGATGCCGCGCAATATTTCGGGCCGATCAGCGAAGTCGCGAAGGCGCGGGGGTTCGACGTGGACCAAGAGCCGTATGAGTTCGCCGTCGGCGTGAAAACGTTGATTCGCGGCGATTTCGAAAAAAATGTCGGCACGCGCGTGATGCGTCAGTCGACGCTGGTCATGCTGGCGCGCGGCTATGCGGTTTCGCTGACCTTCATTGCCGGAACGGAGGAGGAAGTGGAGGGGCTGATGGGGGGATTGAGTTTTGCAGCGAGCGGTCGCGCTGCCAAATGAATCGCTCATGCCTGTTGATCTGCTTTAAGCGGAGAGCAGATTCCTCGACTTGCCGTCGCTTTCGCGGGCGGGCGTCGCAAGGGCAGATCTCTGTGATTTTGCTTAATCGAGCGGTTCAGGGTGAAGCGCGATGTTTTTTTCCCCGGCGGCTTTTTTGGCGGCGTATTTCTTCATCCACGCTTCCCAGCTTTTGCCGGCGGCGGTGTCGCGCCCGGTGAAGGCAAGCGCGGCGATGTCGGCGTAGGAAATCGAAACTTTCTGGTTCGAACTCTTGGGATAAAGGCGAATGAGAGAATCTTGCAAGCTTGGGGCGCTGCGGCGGTCGAATAAATATCCTTCGATCTTTGACCCGTCTTTGCGCGTGATGGTGACGTCGCCGCGATAATCGAAAGCTTTTTCGAGCGCAACGCGAATTTCTTCGTCGCTGGCGAGAGGCGGAATCCAGCCTTCGAGCTGCTCGTGGGCCGTTCCCGGAGCGACTTCGAGGGCGTCAGGATTCGGCGCCGCATGAGGCACCGATTGCCCCGCTTCGTGATCAATGTGTCCTGATTCCTTGGCGGTCATAACAATGTCGCGGGCATAACCTAGGTCGAGCCGCGCATTAAATCTCCCTCATCCTGAGCGAGGATTGTTCTTCGCCGCCGGGCGACGGCAAAACCGCAGTCGAGGGACTGCCGTGTTTGCCGGCTGGCTATGACCGCCCGTCGGGGAATTTCCGCCGCCGGTCGAGATGCGTTTGCGCTTCTTACACGCGCGTCTGCTGCAGCGGCTGGTTGGTCGACGCGATCTGCACCAGAGGATGCACGGGCGCAATGTGCTCGTCCAACATGCGCAAGGCTTCTTGGTCGCGATAGCTCGTCCATAGCGTGGCCTTCACCGTAGCCAGAAATCCGCCGAGAGAACTGAACGTGGCATTCACCGCCGAGGCTTCATATCCGCTGTGCACCATGCAATTCGCGCACGCCGGATTGCCCGATTCCGTGCCGTAATTCGCCCAATCCGTCGTTTCCAGCAATTCGGCGAAAGTTTCCGCGTAACCGTCCTGCAGCAAGTAGCACGGCTTCTGCCAACCGAAAACGTTGTACGTGGGCATGCCCCAGGGCGTGCACGGATAGGTGCGTTTGCCCATCAGGAATTCCAAAAACAGGGGCGACAGATTGAAGCGCCAGTTCTTTTTGCGATTGGACAAGATCGCGCGGAACATCCGGCGGGTGCGCGCCCGGCCGAGAAAATGTTTCTGGTCGGGAGCTTTGTCGTAGGAATATCCCGGCGAAAGCATCATGCCTTCCAGCCCGAGGTCCATCATGTCGTCGAAGAAGGCACGCACGGATTTCGGATCGGCGCCGTCGAACAAAGTGGTATTCGTGGTTACGCGGAAACCACGCGCCAGCGCTTCTTTGATCGCGTCGGCGGCAATGTTGTATCCGCCTTCGCGGCAGACGGCGAGGTCGTGCGCTTCGCGCTGCCCGTCGAGATGCACGCTGAAGGTCAGATATTTGCTGGGCTTGAACAGATGCAGCTTCTCTTCCAGCAGCAATGCGTTGGTGCACAAGTAAATATATTTCTTGCGCGCCACCAGACCCTCGACAATCTCCGCGATCTGGGGATGCATCAGCGGTTCGCCCCCGGGGATGGAAACCATGGGCGCGCCGCATTCGTCGACGGCGCGGAAGCATTCTTCCGGGGAAAGATCCTTTTTCAGAATGTGGGCCGGATACTGAATTTTGCCGCATCCCGCGCAAGCCAGGTTGCAGCGGAACAACGGCTCGAGCATCAGCACCAGCGGATACTGCTTTCGTCCCCCGAGCTTCTGGCGAAGCACGTAGCTCGAAACGGTCCACATTTGTGAAACGGGAACAGCCATTTTGCAGTTGGATTCGCTCCTGAGGATTTATTTTAGCAGCAGGTCTGGGTTGACGTTATCGGCGATCCTCGAGGTGCGGCGAAACCAAACTGTAATCATAAAAATTCTTCGCCAAGGGGAGCGGTTGTTGGCTGGCGAAAAGACCAGCTTGGAAGCCGGTGAAAATAGAGCGTTTACCCTCGCGGTTCCGGCCTCTGGCCAGTCCAGACAGCCCCCCTTTTCATGGTATAATCTGATTATCGCCAATCGAACCTAAGTATAAGACATTTCAATAACTTGAAGTCAGTTCGCGTGGCGGCATAAGGCTCGAGTGGGGGGCGCGGAATTTTCTTTCGTTCTGGCGAACGAACGCGTCCACTTTCGAGCCCAGTTTGAGCGTTCGTCCCCGGAGCGGAATGGCCACCAAAGAGATCAGCACTTCCATCGAAGCCAAAGCAAAAAACGGCGCCGTGACACCGATCAACGGAAATACGATCAATGGCAACGGCAAAAGCGAGTACACCGCCGATTCGATTAAAGTCCTGGGCGGCATGGAAGCGGTGCGTAAGCGGCCCGCAATGTACATCGGCTCGACCGGCGATCTCGGCCTGCATCATCTGGTCTACGAAGTCGTCGACAACTCGGTCGACGAAGCTCTCGCCGGATTTGCCACCAAAATCGAAGCCACGATTCATATCGACAATTCGATCACCGTTACCGACGACGGCCGCGGCATTCCGGTCGACGACATGGTCATCGACGGCGAAAAAATTTCTGCCGCCCAGGTCGTCATGACCACGCTGCACGCCGGCGGCAAATTCGATTCCTCCACTTACAAGGTTTCCGGCGGATTGCACGGCGTCGGCGTCTCCTGCGTGAACGCGCTTAGCGAAGAGCTCGAGCTCGAAATCTGGCGCGACGGCGCCACCTGGCAGCAGACGTATTCGAAAGGGGAGCCGACCAGTAAGTTGAAGAAAACCGGCGTCGCCAAAGTGAAAACGGGAACCAAAGTTCATTTCCTCCCCGACCCGACCATTTTTACGGTCACCGAATACAACTACGACACGCTCGCCCAGCGCCTGCGCGAACTCGCGTTCCTGAACAAAGGCCTGGTCATCACCCTCACCGACGAGCGCACCACCGACGCGAAAACGGGCGAGGCCAAGCACGCCGAATTCAAGTACAACGGCGGCATCGCCGAGTTCATCAAGCATCTCAACCGCGGCAAGCAAGTGCTGCACGACAAGCCCATCTACATGGAAGCCGAGCGCAGCGCCGTGGCCATGGAGATCGGCCTGCAATACAACGACGGATATTCCGAATCCGTTTTCAGCTTCGCCAACAACATCAACACCGTCGACGGCGGTACCCATCTTTCCGGCTTCCGCATGGCCCTCACTCGCACCATCAACTATGCCGGCCAGCAGATGGGATTGTTCAAAGACGTCAAAGAGAATCTCACCGGCGATGATGTGCGCGAAGGCCTGGTCGCCGTGATCAGCGTGAAGCTGCCGCAGCCGCAGTTTGAAGGACAGACCAAGGGCAAGTTGAATTCCGACATCGCCGGCGTCGTTCAGGCCTTCGTCAACGAGCGTTTGGGCGCATTCTTCGAGCAGAATTCGACCGTCGCCCGCAAGATCATCAACAAAGCAATCGACGCCGCCCGCGCGCGCGAAGCCGCCCGCAAAGCTCGCGACCTCACGCGGCGCAAAGGCGCGCTCGATTCCGGAGGATTGCCCGGCAAATTGGCCGACTGCTCCGAGCGCGATCCCAACCGCTGCGAATTATTTTTGGTCGAGG
>JASHRB010000083.1 GCA_030037575.1 Candidatus Sulfotelmatobacter sp.
TCCTTGCGAATCGTTGAAACTCGCCGATATGCGGGAAGATTAGTAAAAGCTTTACTGGAGTTCGCAAGCACAATCAAATGACCATTGGCGACAGGCAGAACATCGTGGTGGAAGCTGCCGGGAGTGAAGTCGCCGCCGCTGCAAGCTGCGCCAACAACGAGGAAATATCCAAGGCGAGAATGATGTTTACCGCTAAATCGACGTCGCGGCGAAAGGAATCCAAAGGGTTTAGCGTTGTTGTGAACAACTCAGTATGCAAGAAATGTCATCGTCGGAAGCGAATACTCCGGCACGGAATAGTACCAAATGACATTGCCATTGCGGTCGGTGAAAAATGCTGGAAAGTCATCCGCGTCAACGTCCATCGTTTCAATACGGTATTCTCGCTCGAATGTTCTTCTCGGCCAATCCGTTTGCGAGATTCAAAAGGAGGCAAGCGAAGCAGACTCATAGCGTGCCGTCAGCAATAAAGACAACGACACCTGCGGGGAAAATTTCCTCCCGCCGCTTCAAAACATCCGCTTTGGCGAGCGCTATAAATGGCGAGACCCCAATCTTACGGATCGGGGTCTCGCGCTTCGGGCTTGTGGCGAAACTATTGAGGAGTGAAGTTTTGGTGGAATCCCAGACTGACGACGTCCTGGAACGATGGCGTTCCGGGAGGCAAGTTAGCTGGGTTCAGGAATTGCGTGTCGAAGAAGTAGTTTCGAGTCGGCGCGCCGTACACCACGGTGCAGCATTTGAATACCCCGGTGGCGTATTGCGAATAGTACATGCTGATCATGGAGCCGGCATAATTGACCGTGGTCATGCTCTCCAGGTAGCGCAGGAAGTTGTGCATACCGCCGTCTGTGCCGAAGTCCTTGACAGGGATAGCATTTGCCCAACTAGGCTGGGGGAAGGGAATACTCTTCCCCGCGGCAATGGCCATTCGGTAGTAGCTTTCGCTTGCTTGCCGATTGCTGACATTGCCTGGCTGCAGGAAGCTCTGCACATCCGTCCAGCCGGTGGCGTTACCGCCCGCTGCCGGAGTTGAGCCGGTTGGCGGGTCGGAAAGCAACGTCACGGCATCGGCAATAATTGAGGCTGCGGAGTGAGGAGTGGTGGGCGTGCCCCCACTTGGCCATTCGGGATCAGTCGAGCCCGTATTGTAATCGCCGAGCACGTATACAGGTTCTTCCGACGCGACCGTAAAACCGTTTCCGGTGGTGGCCGGAGAAATGGGGTGGGGCAGATAGCTGGTCGCGCTAGTTGGGTTCATGCCGCCATCGACCAGCCGCAGGGCGTGGCGTGGGCCGGTAACGATGTTGTTTTGCGGATTGCCAGTCGGGGCCGAAGCGATGGTCGTAGATCCGAAACCATAAGGATACGTGCCCGCGCTGCCGGAGGAATTTACGGTGTACACCGAGCAATTGACCTGATTTGCCGATGCGGTCGTGCTTTGGGCCGGAATCGGATAATAGGGCGTACTTGTATAAGTTCCCGTCAGCCCGAATCCCGCGGCCAGGTTCTTTTCGCCCTGAACGTCGAAGTAGCCGTCGGTGTCAACATCCTCAGGAGAGTAGCTGTAATAGGTTGCCGGCTCGAGAACGCCGTCCGGAGTTCCAGTGGAGGACGCGGCGTTAACCGTATCTTCCAGCTGTGAGGCTCCCGTGATGTTGTTATAAAGACTCGCCGCGGGCGGATTGCTATCTGGCATCATGCCCCGCCGGTCCGAGAAATACAGAATATAACCACTCTGGCTATTACTCGCGGTGCTGACCGACGAGCCGCTGCCGGCGGCGTACGGCGAGGCGCCCTGCAGCCAGAGCCACAAGTTGCCTACATCCAGTTCGACCACATTCATCACGCCGATGGGGCTGCACGGAGTGTAGACGGAGGTGCTCTTGGTAGTAGTCGTGTTCGAACTCCTTGCAGTCTGGTTGTCGCGCGGTTCGCCTTCGCGAGCATCGTAGAAGTTAATGGGAATCCAGTTGTATTCCGTTGTTCCACTAGTTCCGCTAGTCGTGTAAGCGCTGGCAACGGTATTGTCGTTCGGATTGAGCTGTTGCAAGATCAAAATAGCCGGACTGATCGGATTGGAGCACTGAGTACCGGAAGCGGGGAATGTGGGGAAATTCGGGCAAGCTGTTCCCCCCCAGGGAGCGGTTGGGGGCATATTGTAGCCGCGGCCAAAGCCATAGGCCAGCCACTGACGTGTAACGCCAACCCATGTACCCGCCGAGTTCTGATATTCGACCCTCAGCCACACGTTCGGCGTTACGCTGTCTCCGGGGGCACCCACGGCGCCGCTATAGTTAGCCGGACTGCTCGTAACCTCGCTGAAGAGTGACCACGAAGTCCATGAGTACGCGGTTCCAGACGAAGGGCTGGTCGGTGCGACCCAACCGTTACTGCCGGTCTCGGCCCGGCCAAAATACATGTACTGGTTGGGGGAGCTAGTGTAGTTCGTCAGCTCGGACGCAATGTCATACCCGCCAGTGACAGCTGACAGGCCGATCTGCACATCGTCGGCGTCAAGAGCGGCCGCTCCTCTTTCCGGGTGCAGATCCCCGATTGTGTCGGCCAGCAGGATGCGAATATTGGCTTCGCTATAGAGCCGGGAGGCCGTCAGCAATGCAGTGTCCGTGGCTTGTGGCCGGCGAATAATTTCGATCGCTCCGACAGAGTCTGACTGGACGAAAGGCAGGTTCAGCGCGGTCGCCCCTGTCAGTCCATTAATGATAAAGTCGTTGTACGTAGTCGTCGAAATCCCTTTCCAGCTACTATTCGCTGAACCTCCGCAGTCCGCGGTGCAGGTTGCGGGAGCAGGAGGGGGCGGAAATCCACCGGACCAGCTTCCAGCCGTAAGCGCCAAACATTCGGCCGGCGTGGAACCGGGACCGGCAGAGGGAGCGTTCGGACAACCCCCGGCGGCGTTGGGTATATAAACGCTTCCGGTATAGTCGCTCGAGGTTGGCCATCCATTCTCGAGCTGAGTCGTGACCACCTGGTTGACAGCGGCAATCTTGTCCGTGAAAGTCAAGGTCGAGTCGGAGGCGAGAAATAGACTGCCGTTGACGTGCACGCGGCCGCCAAAGTTGTAAGCTGGGCCAGCAAAATAATCGCAGTCGTAAGCGCAGAAAATGCCGAACTCAAACGCGGGAAGCAAAGCTACTTCCACGGTGCGAGTGAGATTGACGGAGGCACCGGTCGGTGAGATGGCGCTGTTGTTTGTCACCTCGCCTGCGCCTGCGGCACGTGTCGCAGTCACTTCCAAAGTAAACGGTACGAGAGACGCAACCATTCCTTGATCCTGGCCCGCTCCCACGATATCCCAGTTAGCGCAGGGGTTTGGCGGGGAGGGGCTGGGAAGCGGCTCAAGGCAAGTACCACCGTTGGTTTGGGTCGTGGGGAAGGAAATGGACTCGGCGTAATTCATGTTGGTAATGTTCGAGCCACTAATCGCAGTAGGATAGTAGGTGGGGCCTGTGAGGGCGCTGATATTGGCTGCGCTTGGCGCCTGCGAGGTTTGGTACAGCTGCGAGAGCTGGGCAGTCAAATTCTCGATACCCGACTCGGCACCATAGTAGGCGAGATTGCCTTCCAGGTCATTGCTTCCCATGTGGGATTCGTTCGTGACCAGGTAGAATAATCCAATGGCCAGGGCCGACAATAACAGCGTCAATAAAAGCGCGGCGATGAGCGTGAAGCCGCGCGAATCTCGTATGCTCTTCCCCATCTTTCCTCCTCAAAACTCCAAACCAACCGCGTCCCCAATCATTGGCAAACAGTGGTGGCGCTGCTGAAAGAATTGCAGAAACTCATATTGCGAGCACTGACCGAACTTGCGAGGTACATGCTCTGGGACCGGTTCCCTCCCCAGGTCACGCCTTGTCCCATGACCCACAAATTGACTTTCTGAATCAAGGCGGGGGAAAGGCCCGAGCTAACGGGATTGGACACGTTCGCGTTTATGGTGTCGCTGACGGAGTTGATCACGTCGAAACTGAACTGCAGGTTGATGATATTGTCGGCCACCGGTACGGCAGTGAGACCGTTGACCTGCCGCATGAGTCGGGGAGTTTGCACGGTTGAGCTTGAGGCGGTGGTGGGAACCTGGAGGAAATAGGTAACGGCGAAAAGGCGGCACACGTTCAGCGAGTTTGCACCGACCGAAAGGGTGGCGAGACTATTTGCGCCGGTCTGGTTGAAATTCAGCGCATCACTCGAGTTGAAATCAACCACGATCGGTCCTTGAGCTCCAGTGGTTGCCGCCGGAAGACCGGTGATCTCGGCGACTGCCGAGCCGGTTTGCACGGCGCTTGTGCCCTGATTGCCGCTAGCGGTGCCGGTTCCCGAGTTCGTTACGGTAAACAGCAGCAGGTCGCCCACCTGAAGACCGCCTGGCGCT
This sequence comes from Candidatus Sulfotelmatobacter sp., assembly GCA_030037575.1. Taxonomy (GTDB): domain Bacteria; phylum Acidobacteriota; class Terriglobia; order Terriglobales; family Acidobacteriaceae; genus Sulfotelmatobacter. The sequence goes on from JASHRB010000083.1 coordinate 4,394, forward strand.
TGAATGTTATTCGGAGAAACCGCTGTATTGTTTACTGTGACAGTGGCCTCTGTAATCGGCGGGCCATTGAAGGTAAAAGTGAAGTTAGAGAGGGAAAAGTTGTAATCGCAATAGATCGAAGTGATGCTGTCATTCACTGCGGCCGGCGCTTCGCTGATGACGGCGCTGCTCTCCACTCCATTGTCGTACCCGGGCAAAATGCCGTACATGTAATTCTCAGTCCCCGTGCTGCTGGCGGGATAGACGTCGGCGGGGACGTAGCAAGTGCCGGTCTGGTTGCAAGCCACTTTGATAGCCCCGTCATTATTGGGAAGCTGAAGGCCTCCCGTGGGTAGACCCGCACCGGCCAAGCTGAGATCCTTGGTCATCAGTTCGATGGCAGCCCGCATGTTCTGCTGAGTTTCGGCGCGCTCCGTCACGGTGAAGATGGCATTCGAGGCTTGGCGCAGTATGCTGGTGGTGGCCGCCATGAGGATGAGACCGATGAAAGCGGCGATCAGCACTTCCACCAGTGTGAAGCCGCGTTGCGATTTTGTGATGTGCGTCTTCATAGTCATCGACTCAGTAGTAACTCGAAATCAGGCCATTCACCGTATAAGTGCGGCTCAGCCCGTACCGGCCGGGTTTGGTATAGGTAACTTGAATGGTTACCGCGATGAGATTGCTATTGGTCTCGCCATTCGGCAGCAACACCGAATTGAAAGTGATGGTGCGGGTGAAGTTGCTGAGGCTCATGACTTCGTCATCGGCCGTGCCGAGAATGCCATCGGGCCCAGGTAGCACCAGACATTCGATTCCGCCCGGGCAAGCCGCCCCGGTGTCAGGAGCGGTGCAGGCTACATCGTCGGCGGTGCCGACCAAGCCATCGGGTCCAGCACAAAGCAATTGCTGGGCTCCGTTCTTGAAGATTCCGCCCGCGGAGACATTATTGATCGAGGAGAATGGAACTTGCTGGCTGTTGCGAGCTGTGTAGATGCTTTCCATGGCATCCAGCGCCTTGTGGCGCGCGATCAGGTCTTCCTGAGCTGATTCCGTGGACGCAATGGTAGCGGCGAAGGCGGCGAGCACGGCGCATAGCCCGGTGGACAGAATGACCATGGAGATCATGACTTCGATCAGTGCGAAACCATGCTGCGCCGGCCGCCTCTTGCGGAATTTTGTTGCTGGTGTCATTGTTGTTCCCAAACCCAGGTTGTTGCTCCCGTCTGATCCAGGGCCCATCCGCGAATTCTTCCCGTCGCCCCCCACACCGTGATAGCGCGCGTCATGCCGAGCTGCTGATTAGCCGGCAGCACGGTGTCCGTCAGATAGACGATCCCACTATTAAAGTTGCCCAGGTTGTCTTGTGAGGAGCCATCGGGCATGAAGACAACAAAATTCAGGGGCTCGGTGGCCAAAGCTTGGCCAAAGTCGATGGCCGTAACACCGGTGCCGAAGCCATCCGGCGTATTGGCCGACCCGGTGGGAAAGCCCGTTCCCGTCGGTATGGCAAAACTTATATCGGTCGGGATCGAATAGGTAAGCACTTGCTCAAGTGGCGGCAATACCCCTGAGACTGCAGGCGGCTGGTACTCGACCTGAAGAGTGCCTGCGGCAAAACCTGTCGGGTTGAAATTGACGTAGTACTCGTGGCTCTGCGTAATCGCCAGGTTTCGGGTATTGCGCAGAACCATCAAAGTTGTATCGTAACCCTGGTTAACGTGGCTCTGAAACAGCATGGGTCTCATCCCGATATACGTCACCCCAGCCAGAATCAGAGAGATGCTGATGACGATCATCAATTCCAGCAGTGAGAATCCGCGATGTTTCGTCGATGCCATAGGCCTTGTCAGGGGGGATTTTCCTGATGAACTGGTCGTCAAACGTTGGCCGCGAGGCCGGGCCTTCCGCGGCAAAGCCAGCGGACAGTTTTTAACCCCAGCCCGCATGCCTCTTCATCGTAGGGAGAGGTTACGGGAGCGTCAAAGCACCACGGTGCAACGCTAGAGGATTGGTCTTTTGTAATCGCGGCGGTGACTGGAGTCACGGGATTGAATGCAGTGGAGTTAGAGGAAATTCCACTGGTAAACGAGAACGCCCGCATGACTCCGGTAACTTGTGACGGAAACTGCAGTGCCCCTACGATGCAACAGTATGCATCTGTCATCGTTTCTGGTCTGCGCCGACCAGGCCTCGGCGCAAATTCTCCGCAGCGTACTGGAGGAGCTGAATATCCGGGTTGAGTTGTGCACCGATGCGGTGCGGGCGGGGGTGCGTCTGGCGCAAGACCACTTTGACATGCTGATCGTCGACTGCGAAAAACAGTCGGATGTCATGAATCTGCTGCACGAGAGCTATTCATCACGGGGTTCGGGAGCAACGCTGGCAGTGGTGGTGGCAAGCGGGCAGGAAAAAATTCGGGAGATGTTTACCCTGGGAGTGAACTTCGTGCTGTACAAGCCAATTTCGCGGGAGCGCGCCATGAGTACTTTGCTGGCCGCGCAAACTGTTCTCTACCGCGATAAGCGCCGCAAAACGCGGGTGTCGGTGCATACTCAGGCAACCATTGACTACGCGGGCGCTGAGCAGTCGAAAGCAACGCTGGTGGATGTGGCGGAGGACGGCATGGCGGTGAACTTCGGCCAACACCTGCCGCCCACCTGCAAAGTCTATTTTCAATTTCAACTGCCCGGGCAGCCGAAAACGATACGGCTTTCCGGGCTGGTAATCTGGCAGGACTGGAGTGGGCGCGCAGGCGTACAGTTCGTGGATGTTCCGCAGTCTTCGCGGCGGCTGCTCGACGAATGGCTGCGAAAACATTTGAGCGAAACTACGAAGAAAGATGAGGCCGGCGCGGCGCAGGCAACGGATTCTGCGGAAAAAAATAGCCAAGTGATTCCGGCCAACTGGGCCGGAGAAAAGCCGGAATCGAAAGAACGCGACAGGGAAGCGGTGGCTCGATTGCGCTCGGAACCGGGCAATCGGCGCGGTCAGACGCGCTACGCCTGCCGGCTCGGAGCCGAGGTTTATAAGCGTGGCAGTTCTGTGCGCAACTACTGCCACCTGAGTGACCTAAGCCCGGGCGGCTGCTATTTGGAGATGCCGGTGGCCTTTCCGACCGGAACGCCGGTCGAGATAACCGTTCGCACGCACGATATGAAGCTGCGCCTGAGCGGAGAAGTGAGAGCTTCCCACGTCGGTT
>JASHRB010000084.1 GCA_030037575.1 Candidatus Sulfotelmatobacter sp.
TCTCATTGATGGCCGGTTTTGGGGTGACCCCTGAGGATCATGGGCAGAGAGCGCGAACAATCACTCTCGCGCTGCTGCGATCCTGCAATATTCCTCGTGCACAGTAAAGCATCAGACGACAGACCCCGCATGCCTTGCAAATCCCCGCCCCGAAGGGGGCGGAATCTGGAGCACGTTGCCCCCACATTTTCTTGTCAAGTCCAGACGCTCTCTGCTTTTGCGGAAAGTGATGGGTTACTCAGCTTCACCCGTTTCAGATCGTAAGTAGACCGAAGCGAGTTCCCTCGCTACTGCAGTTTCGCGTACTCCGCCTTGGCTTCCTTGAGGACGGGGATGTCGGGGTCGGCGTCTTTCCAGAGGGTGAGGAAGTCTTGGTAGGCGGCGAGCGCGCGGACGCGGGCGGCATCGGCATCCGCACCCTGAGAAGTTCTCGCTTGCAAGGCGTTTGCACGCGCCACACCCAGATGCGCCAAGGCTCCCGTCCAGCAGCTCCAGACGATGCCGCTGTGGTCGAGGATTTTCTGGAACTCAGCAGCGCCGGCTCCGCTCTGCCCGGCTGCCAAGTATGCTTCACCGCGAATGTACGTGTGATAGAGGCAGGAAAGATTGGCGACGAAAGCAATTTGCCCTAATTCGATGGGCGTAGCAGCTTGCAAACTGTTAAGGGCGCGAGCCGGATTATTGCGATTCAGTGCCAATTGCGCGTTTATCGCAGGCAGCCAGAGAGACTGTACCTGCGTGTCCAGCGGGAAGCGCTTGTTCAAGTCTCCAGCCAGCGATTCCGCTTGTCCCGCATCGCCGGCCATCGCTAATGTCAAAGCCGCTTCCAGCTCAACGCTCTGACTCGCCGGATGAAGCTTTAAGCCTTGCGCGGCTTCCCGCCTCGCATCCTTGGCATTGCCGAGCGCGGCTTCCCGCAAAGCCGAATTCTCCAGCCATATTGCCGCAACTTCCTTGCTGTCAACTCGTATCGCAGAGTCAACAGCGCGTTCGGTCCAAACCCGGGCCTTGCCAAGATGACCACTGTATGCCTCCGTGTCGGATGCGAGCGAGAGTCCCATGTTCTCTTCCGGCTTACCCGCAAACCATTGCTGCTGTTCCGCCATCCTTGTCGAATCCGCTTTGAGGAAGGCCAGAGCATATAGAGCATTGTGAAGTATGAAATTACCCAACCTCCGCGCCTGCGCCTGTTGAACAAGCTGGCTGGCCTCGTCAAAACGGTGCAAGGCAAGCAGGCTATTGACGAACTGAACGTAAGCCCATTCCGAACCGAGGCGGAAGCTCTCGCGACATGCTTCCATGGCCTTCTCGTATTGTCCCAGCTCGTTGTATAGGTTGCACAGATTGGTATAGGCCACGCTGGATCGCGGGTAGCTCGCAATCCATCCTTGATACGTTTGTACCGCTTCATTCAATTCCCCGGTTACCGTTTCGTAATAATGAGCGTTGATGTGCAGCTTTTCCTGCTCGCTGGCACGTTCCCGCAACTGGAATGCCTTGCTGCGGTTTTCGCGGGCGCGTCCTAGCTCGCCCAATGCATAGTAATCATTTCCCAGAGCCACATACGCCATGGCAAAACTCGGATCGAGTTCGATGGCTCGTTGGTGGTAAGGCAGAGCGGCGGAAGGGCCTTTCTCGAGAGAAAGCTTGCTGCCAAGACTGAAAGCTTGCAGAGCTTCGAGTGACGACGTGGTGGCTTGTTCCAGCGCAACATCGAGCTTCTGCACCGTGGCCAACGATTCGCCTAACTCGCTGCGCAGCTTGGATGCTGCCTCGCCCAGTGCATCCAGCACTTTCTCCTTGCCCGCCGCCGTGGTCTGCTCTTGCGCCAGCACGTCCCCGTTCTGGCAATTCACGACTTTTAGGCCCAGCACGTATTCGCTGCCCAAACTTCCAATCTCTCCTTCGACATAGGCTTTGCTGCCCGCCCGCTGACAAAGCTCGCGGGTAAGCTCGGGCGTCAGCTTCGTATTGGGTGGTCGCGTCATCAGCTTTAAGGTCGCGGCAACTTTGTTGTCGGAGAGCACATTTAGAAAGGGAGATTGCCGCAAAGAAACTGTGAGCGCCGCCTTGAGTGCGTCATCGAACACTGGGTCGCCTGTAGCGTTGGCAAAGTCCGCAAGCACAATGGTGTCTTTCTCGGTCAGCTTGGGAGTGCGACGAAAATACCGATAACCAGTGAAAACAGCGAGGATGACCAGCGCAACCGCTCCAATGATCCAAGGTGATCGTTCGGCGCGCCTCGCAGGCGCACTCTCCACTGCAACCGACTTGTGCGACTCCGTGTCCCGCTTCAGCCGTTGCAGGTCGGTGCGAATATCAGCAGCGTGCTGGTAGCGAAGGTTTCTGTCTTTCTCCAGACACTTGTTGATGATCCGTTCCATTTCGGCTGGCAAGTCGGGATTCAGCCGTACTGCTGGAACGGGCGCTCGTTCCAGAATGGCGTTAAAGATGACTCCTGTACTTTCGCCCCGGAAAGCCATCGCTCCCGTTGCCATCTCGTAGAGGACGGCACCGAACGAGAAGAGGTCTGTGCGTGCGTCCAGTTCTTCGGCTAGGACTTGCTCCGGCGACATGTAGGCAACGGTTCCGAGTGCCGTTCCCCGACTCGTCAGTTGCTCGGCACTCGGTTCGGTCGGTTGGGTAGACCCCGCTGCTGCTCCTATCACAGAACTTTTCGTGGCAGTTACCTTCGCCAATCCAAAGTCCAGAAGCTTGGCGTGCCCGCGCTTGGTGACGAAAATGTTAGCGGGCTTGATGTCACGGTGGACGACGCCTTCGGCGTGCGCAATGTCGAGCGCGTCGGCGATCTCGATCCCCAGCGACATCACTGTTTCAATCTCCAAAGGCTTGCCCGAAATGTGGTGCTTCAGCGTAAGCCCGCCCAGAAACTCCATCGAAATGAATGCTTGCCCATCCTGTTCGCCGATATCGTAAATGGTGCAGATGTTGGGGTGGTTCAGAGCCGAGACAGCCTGCGCCTCACGGCGAAACCGGGCCAGTGCCTGCGCATTATCGCTAACGTTTTCGGGAAGAAATTTCAGCGCGACAAAACGGTGCAGACGGGTGTCCTCAGCCTTGTACACCACCCCCATGCCCCCGCTGCCCAGCTTTGACACCACACGGTAGTGCGCGATGGTTTTGCCTTCTAATGCCTGATCATTTCCTTTTTCGGGGGCTTGCGCCGGAAAATCTCCCTTCGCCAGCGCCATGGCTGCCACCTGCAACGCCGACGCTTCCATGAAGCTCTGAGCCTCCTTATCGAACGCCAGGAGGGATTCGACTTCTCGCCGCAGGTCTTCGTCTCCGGTGCAGTATCGTTCAAGGAACTCGCCCCGCTGTTGCTCCTCAAGCTCCAGAGCTTCCTGGATCAGTTGCTCGACTCGCGATTGCTTTTCACGCCTCAACCTGCTTGCCTCCGCTCATTTCCCGCAGCAGCCACAGCTTGGCCAGCTTCCAGTCGCGCAACACCGTTTCTGGGGAAACCTTCAGCACTCCAGCCGTTTCTTCTACACTCAAGCCACCGTAAAATCGCAACTCGACAACCTGACTTCTCCTGGAGTTAACCTCGGAAAGAGCCTTTAAAGCTTCGTCCAATGCGACCAGGTCGGGACCGCGCTCAGGGGAGACGACCAATGCTTCGTCAAAAGAGACATGCCGTGCTCCTTTGCCTCGCTTCAGGTATTGTTGGCCGCGGGCCCAGTCGGTAAGAATACGACGCATGAGTTGCGCGCAAACCGCAAAAAAGTGCGCGCGGTCCGCCCAGCTTACTTCCTTGAAAGCGACCAGCCGAAGGTAAACCTCATTGACTAACGCTGTGGTTTGCAGCGTATGGTCGGGTCTTTGCGACGCCATGTAACGCTGAGCCGCCCGGTGCAACTCCTGGTAAACCAGAGGGGTTAGCTTCTCTAAGGCATTCTGATTCCCGGCGCTCCATGCCCGCAATAATTGCGTTACTTCATGAACGGAGGGTGTCCCCATAGACCCTCACTGAAGGCGGATGCCCCGGACTGGGGACAAAGAGTAGCACAGCTGGATAGCCCTTGGATACCTCTTGTCACAGAATGAGGTCGCCTGGGTTCACTCTCCACCCACAAAGTTTTCATGGGGGCATTGCAGTTTTTGCGGCTGGTTCTCGTTATAGGAGGTAGAGCGGGGAAGAGATGGCAAGCGACTCTCGCACCGCGCGTAAAAGCTCGACGACTGGTCGGAAGGTCCGGATGGATCGCTTGCTGGTCTGTCTGGACTCGGCGCTGAGGTCGCGGTAGTGGGGATCACGATTTGCGGGTTGCCCGAGGAAAACTTTTCTGGGAGACCTGCAAGCCGGCCACCAAAACAATTCAACCATCGGCACACGTTGCCGAACATAAGGAGAAGTACTATGAGACGCAAAGCAACGTCGCTTCTTTTGGGATTCTGCCTGGTTATCACGGCCGGCGCAGCCAGTCCCGCTTTCGCACGTTCGACCACAGGTTTCAACTCGTTCAGGGTATGGATGTCGTCGGCAGGCGCGTTCAAAGCCACCTACAGCTGCCTGACGGAATACTTCGGAGCGGTAGTGAACCACTGCGCATTTCCCGTGAGCCTGATGTTCGACGTGCCGGTGGACAACGCGGGAAGCCACACGTTTACCGTGCAGAATTACTTTGAGGGAAACGATGCCGAGAACACCTTCGACTGCCAGTCCTTCGCCTACAACGGTAAAAGCAGCATCACCGACGGCAGCGTCATCGACTTCACCGGTCCAAAGCAAACGCTCTCCACCAGTGTCACCGTGGATGCTGACGAGAGCGTTCAGTTGATTTGCAGAGATATCCCCGAGGGTGGAGGCGTGGCCAACATCAACTGGAATCCGTAAACAAGGAAGAGGGGACACGCAGCCATCGCACCGCTATAGACCGGCACCGCAGTGGAGTCCGGCGTCACCTGATGTCGAAACGCCCTGCGGCGCCACGCGGTCTGTGGACAATGTCCGCCCTGGCGCGGTTCCAGACGATCCCCAGGGGTCACCGCAAACCGGCCAACGGTGGTCAGTTCAAAACGGCCAGCGGAAAGTAGGGGGCTGGCCCAGCTTTGATTTTTGCCTCTGGAACAAATGCACTACCCTGACCGAACGGTTGTTCTGGGTCGCGGTTGCCTCTGGCGCAGATCTGGAAACCTATCTCCACTTGCTGTCCATATTCTTCTGCACCTTCGATAGATCCGGTGGGGAAAGGTGAAAACTCGAAAACGGTTGACTGTTAGAACAGATAGCAATGCGGCTGGGGCACTAGCTGTATTCAGAACGAGCGTCGACGTGGCTCGACCGGGTCCTCATGCGAGAGACTACCTTTCAGAAAACCATCCCCCAGGGTTCCCTGGACCGCGCGTAAGAGTGCCAACGCGCAGATACTAAAGCCCTTTCGCCTTGAGCATGGTATCGAGATCCTCCGGATGGAGCGTCCTCACCAGAGCGTCTTCACGGCCTAGTTCATTCTGAAACACCAACTGGACCAGGGATTCTTCAAGAGTGAAGGAACCTTGCTTGTGGGTGATGGTAATCTCCTGCTACAAGCTGCAGCGCGTTCTTGCGGATATGCTGCCGCGCACCGTAGCCGACCATCAGCAGTTCCACAGCCGGTACACGCCCTCCGTTCCGCCGTGGAATCAGGGTCCAGGCGGGCATGTCTATCTCCTGACCTCCGGCATGACTTTCTCAGCAGGAATCACAACCGCCGCCCTGATCAAGCAGGCTGGCGGCCACCGCGTCACCATTCTGGGCGAACCGGTAGGCGACAGACTGGCATTCTTTGCCGAAGGCGGGCGGGGCTGCCCTGCCGAACTACCCTTTGTGCCTGCACTACGAGACGGGCAAGCATGATTACGGGCATTCCTGCAGCGATGTGCAAACCTGCTTTTGGTTGGATCGGAAGCATAGAAGGAAGTCGACGGTTGAGTGGTGAAAAGCGCGTTCGGGCGCACCGATTTCTGCCCGGATTGTCGGCAACCCGCGCCTCACCGGATTATGGAAGGGTTGCCCGTCATCTGCTCGACGTTGCAAAGCATAGGACGAGCGTCCAGAATTTGTTCGAGGGCAACGTCGTATCAGTGTGATCCGACATCGATTCGCGCATCGAGTATCTTCTGGAGCTGGCGCAGCATTCGTGCCTTGTGCTGCCGCCTCACCTCGAAGGTAGGTGCAAAACAAGCAGGATCGATTGGCGACGAACCGAATCTGCCCAAATTGTTATTAGTCTCCTGAGGGCATCAGTTCGCCGCATCCCTCGCGGCTATTGGACATGAGCGACAGATCGAGCCGGGTCGAGTCGGCGGGCAATGAATCCCAGGTTTTGGCTGCGCCGCGGCCATGGCCCGAGGGCGTGAACTGGGCCTGTTCCGTCGAACCTTGGAAAGCAATCGTCGAAGCGCTGCCCCCGGAGATCGCCTGCTGCACGGCATCGAAGTAGCCGGTACCGACGAAACGCTGATGCTTCACGGCTTCGTATCCGCCCTGTTGCTCGCGGAGAAATTCCTTTTCCTGCAAGCCAGAGTAGGCGGTCATGCCTCGCTGTTGGAAGCCGCGAGCAAGTTCGAACATGGCCAGGTTGAGAGAGTGGAATCCAGCCAGTGTAACGAACTGGAATTTATAGCCCATGGCCCCAAGTTCGTTTTGAAAGCTGGCGATGACGGCATCGTCGAGGTTCCTTTTCCAGTTGAACGAAGGTGAGCAATTATAGGCGAGGAGCTTGCCGGGGTAGACCTTGTGGATCGCTTCGGCGAAGTCGCGCGCTTCGCCGAGATCGGGCTGGGAAGTTTCGCACCAGAGAATGTCGGCATAGGGAGCGTAAGCCAGAGCGCGCGCAATCGCTGCCTTGAGACTTCCTTTAAAGTGGCAGAAGCCTTCCACGGTGCGCTGATGGACTACGAATTCGCGATCGCGCGGGTCGATGTCGCTGGTCAGAAGAGTCGCGC
>JASHRB010000085.1 GCA_030037575.1 Candidatus Sulfotelmatobacter sp.
ATTGCTTCCCCATGGACGAGGAGGTCAACTATGGGCAGAGAGTTTTTCCCAAGGTGAACAGCTGCGTGGCGAAAAGATCGTGCAGGCGGTCGTCGGTGCGGCGGATTTTTCATACAAACCAATCGCTGCCCTGAGAAAGGGCGTGGTGCTGAGGAATGCATGCCGGAATCCTTCGTTTGCCGCCCACTTTTCCGCCTCGCAGAGCAGAGCCGTGGCCACTCCGGCTGCGCGAGCCGAGGCAAAACGGCCATGGCGCGGATGTAGGCAGACCGTCCCTTTCGGATGGCGGCTATCGTGCCTACAGCGATTTCTTCGCGTGAGGCCACCCCGACCGGGCCCTTGCTCATGCGCTCCCGGATGGGTTCAACAGCCGGCGCGGTTGCGGCAAATCCGGCGGGCGGGTACAAGGGTCGGAAACTCTAAAAACGATTCGTAGAGCAGGCGGGAGATCGCGGCGGCATCTTGCGGAGCAGCACCATGAATTTCAAAAGCCGCCTGCATTACCCTTTGCTGTGGCTCTCTCCGGGCAAATCGCGGGCTAGGCGCTCGCCCTCTTCAATCCTATCGCATCCAGCCACCCCTCGAACTCCTGCAACGCTCGCTGGCATTGCACTTGGTGGCGCTGCTGGCGGTCGCGAATCGGTTTTTCGAGCGGCGGCAGCAGATCGAAAGTAATGTTTGCCGGCTGGAAATTTTCTGCATCGGCATGAGTCACGTAGTGCACCAGGGACCCCAAGGCCGAAGCGCGCGGCGGCGGAGGGGCCCCTTCGCCTTGCGCGAGAGACGCCGCCTGCATTCCGGCCATTAAACCGGTCGCAATCGATTCGACGTATCCTTCGACTCCGCAAATCTGGCCAGCAAACAAGATGCGGGGATGCATTTTCATTTGCAGCGTCTCGCGCAATAGCGTCGGCGAATGGATGTAGGTGTTGCGATGAATCTGGCCGTAGCGAAGAAAGCGCGCGTGCTCAAGACCCGGGATCATGCGCAACACGCGCGCCTGCTCGCCAAAGCGCAAATGATTTTGAAAACCGACAAGATTGTAAGAGTCCGCCCGCAGATTTTCCTGGCGCAACTGCACCACAGCGTAAGGGGTTTTTCCGCTGCGCGGATCTTTCAATCCCACCGGCTTCATGGGCCCGAAGCGCAGCGTGTCGCGGCCGCGGCCGGCTATTTCTTCAATGGGCAGGCAGCTCTCGAAATAATTCAATTTTTCCCAATCGCCCTCTTCCACCGACTGCGCGGCCATCAGCCCGTCGTAGAAACGATCGTATTCTTCTTTTGTCATGGGGCAATTGATGTAATCCGGCGAGCCTTTGTCGTAGCGCGCCGCCATATAAACCCGTGCCATGTCGATGGAATCGGCTTCCACGATCGGACTGATCGAATCGTAGAAATACAAACGCGGATCGCGCGCGGCGTTCCCTTGCCGCGCCACCCCCGTCGCCTCATCCCCGGCGGAGCCGTGCTGGGGATGCGCGGCGGCTTCCGACAGAGCCGCCACGCTCAGCCGCGCGATTTCCCGCGTCAACCCTTCCGAAGTCAGCGGCCCCGTGGCCACCACTGTGATTCCTTCATTTTCGTTGAGCGAAATCACTTCTTCGCGGCGCACTGCAATGCCGACCTGCTTCGAAATGGCTTCCGTTACCCGGGCGGCGAAGGTCACTCGGTCCACCGCCAATGCATGTCCGGCGGGGACCGCGCAGGCGCGCGCAATTTGCAGCAGCAGCGACCCGGCTCGGGACATTTCTGCTTTCAACAGCCAAGGCGCTGTGTTGTGGCTCTCCGACTTCAATGAATTCGAACACACCAGCTCCGCGAAATCGGCGGTCTGATGCGCGGGAGTGGAGCGCACCGGCCGCATCTCGAAAAGTTCGACATCCGCGCCCCATCGCGCGCATTGCCACGCCGCCTCCGATCCCGCCAGCCCCGCTCCGATGATGCGAACCCGCGCGCTCACAATTCCTTCTCCGCCCGTCTTTCCTCGCTCAATCTTTTCGGCGCGAATCGTTCCAGGGGGTCATCCGCCGGCACCATCGATTTCCACGCATCGAGAAATTCCGCGCCCGAAGTCCTGTGCAGGCCGATGGCATTCTCATTCCCGGCCGCCACTTCCCAGCGCACCGCCGCAGAATTCTCGTGCAAGGCGATGCGCGCGACCTGGGAAAGCATGGCCCTTCCGATTCCTTCTCCACGAAATTGGCGGCCAAGGAAAAGATCTTCCCGGTACGGCTCCGATCCACCCCAGGTCGAGTAATAGCACTCCTCGATGGCCGCGCAACGAATCAGGAGCATCCGCAAAAAGAATACACCCGTGGAATCGAAGAGAAGGGAATTCCCCTTGGTGAAACATGCAGCCCGAATTCATCTATCATGAGCATGTCCGAATTGAGTCCGGGAGCATTCCATGGCACGCATTTCGCTGATTGAACCTCGAGCGGCGTCTCCTGAAGTTCGCGAGATTTACGACACCACGCTTCGCGGCCAGCCCGGTCAGGTGCAAAAGGCGCTGGCCCATCGTCCAGAAATGCTTAAAGCGCTGTTGACTTTCTATGGCAGCGTGGGCCGCTCCCTGGCGCGCAAGCTGTACGAACTGATTTATCTGCGCGTTTCTTTGATCAACGGATGTCGCTATTGCACCCAGCATCACCTGGCGTCGTCCAGGCGCGCCGGGCTCACTTCGGAAGATTGGACGGCCCTGAAGACGGGCGACTATTCGCGCTACACCGAGAAAGAGCGGGCGGCGCTCAATTATGTGGCCAAGCTGACGCGCGCTCCCGGCGAAATCAGCGAAAGCGATTTCCACGATCTCAAAAAACATTTTCCCGACCCCGAGATTGTCGATGTGCACATGCTCGCCGGGTTGGCCAATCTCACCAATCGCCTCACCGACCCTCTCGGACTGGAACTGGAGTTTCCCGCAGAAAAAATCTGATTTTACAAAATCTCTCGCACGTCTCCGACCCGTTTTGTCACCCGCTCGCGATCCAGATATTCGAGCAGGGGAATGGCATATTTTCGCGTCACTCCGGTGAGGTCCTTGAAACCGGCGACGTCGATCGTCTTCGATTTCGCCTTGTAAGTTGCGATTCTGCGGCGCAACCCTTCGAGCGCGTGGCGATGAAATACCAATTCGTCAGACGCCTTGATAAGCACTCTATCGCGCAGCAGCATGGTCACGATTTTCTGCGCGCGTACTCTGTCAATCTTCAAGCCGGCAAGCACCTCGCGCAACGCCGGGACCTGCAATCCGGCCCGGGCAAAGGCTTGTTCGATTTGTGCTTTGGACTCGGCCTCTTCATCTTTCATCAACACGCCTTGTCCGGGCAGACGCACAAGATCGCCCGAGAGTTCAAGTTTGCGCTGACCAAGAAGCTGATCCAGTGCGGCCTCGAAGACCTGGTGGATTGCGCCCGTTCGTTCGCGCACCTCCTCTTTTGCGGCGCCGCCGGCAAGCGGATTCTTTTTTTGAAAATCTTCCACCGAGCTAAGCATGAATTCCTGAAGCGCAAAAATGGCCGGCCCATGAACGAAGCGCTCGCTGATTCGCCATACCTGGTGTTGGGCAAGCGCGCCGACCAGTTGCTTTTCGATCACGCTCTTGTCCCAACCGGTTTGAGCGACGAGCTGAGAAAGTGTGATCCCGCTCGCTCCTCGGCGTGCGATACGGGAGCACAGAATTTTTGCGGCGTCGCCGCCGTCGAGGATCTTGAGGAAATCGATTTGCCCGGAGGCGCGGGCCATCGGCGCTGCATCCAGCACAACTCCGCCGCCCATGGTAATCACGGGGGAGAATTGGCGAATAATGAAACCGTCTCCGGGCAGAAGCAAAGCCGGCTCCGCCAGCCGCAGCCGGACAAACGCTTCTCCCCCCGGACGAAGTTGCGGAGGCTGCTCGGTTTGACCGGCTTCGCGGGGCGCGGTTGCGGGATGCCGGGGGCGGGGTTCGAGCAGCAGCACCTGCGCGACGCTCTCCATCGTGTAGGAATGAAAATGCACGCGCGCGCGATTCTTCAGCGCTCGCGGCACCGATGCCAGCAGACGCAGTTTCACATCAACTTTTCGCGTGGGCTCAAAGGTCGCAGGCGTCGCCAAACTCATTCCGCGAGATAAATCCTCGGTGCTGGCGCCGGCGACGTTGAGAGCGGTGCGTTGGCCGGCGACCGCCTGATCTCCGGCCTGTCCGTGAATTTGCACGCCGCGCACCCGCACCCGCCTTTTGCTGGGAAAAGTTTCCAGCTCGTCTTCGCGGCGAATTGTGCCGGCAATCAGCGTTCCCGTCACCACCGTGCCGAAGCCTTTCATGGTGAAGACGCGATCGATGGGCAGCCGGGGAAGGGCGTGAGCATCACGGGGCGGCACCTCCGCGGCAGCGCTGGCGACGGCGCGCTTTAACTCCTCCATTCCCGCGCCGGTTAAGGCGCTCACGGCGACGATCGAATCTGGTTTATCCAGAAACGTGCCGCGCAAAAAATCTTCCACTTCCAAGCGCACGGCGGCGAGCGTATCGCCATCCACCGCATCCGATTTGGTGATCACCGCGATTCCGCGTTGCGCGCGGAGCAGTTGGAGAATGTCAAAGTGTTCGCGGGTCTGGGGCATGATTCCTTCATCGGCGGCGATCACCAGCAGCACCAGATCGATGCCGCCCACACCCGCCAGCATGTTGCGAACAAAACGCTCGTGCCCAGGCACATCGACGAAACCGAGCCTTAAAGTTTTCCCGTTCGGCGCGGGCAACTCCAGGTGGGCAAAACCAAGGTCGATTGTGATCCCCCGGCGCTTCTCTTCTTCGAGACGGTCGGCATCGATTCCGGTCAGCGCCTTCACCAGCGCGGTTTTGCCGTGATCGATGTGTCCCGCTGTTCCTACGATGATGGATTTCATGCCCTGTCCAGGGGGCCTGTCGGGCGCCGTGTTTTTGACGAAACTCCGGAGCGCTGAAATTCCCAGAGAGTATAGCTCCCGCCAGGGTGGGGGTGAAATCGGTGGGGGTTCGCATGCCGGCAACCGGGCGCCGCGCGCTTCCGCAGTGCCCTATTAAACTGCGCCCCAAAATGCGACAATAGCCTTTCCCATGGCTTCTCTCACCACTCCGGTTGTTTCGGCCGCAACCCTCCGCCAGCACGGCCTCACCTGCGGAGAGTATGAAAAGATCAAGCAGCTTCTCGGCGGGCGCGAGCCAACCTTCACCGAACTTGGCATTTTCAGCGTGATGTGGAGCGAGCACTGCTCCTACAAATCGTCGCGCGTGCACCTGAAGCGCCTGCCCACGCGCAGCAAGCGCGTGCTGCAGGGACCGGGCGAGAACGCGGGCATCATCGACATCGGCGAGGGATGGGCTTGCGCCTTCAAAATCGAGTCGCACAATCACCCCTCGTTCATTGAGCCTTTTCAGGGAGCGACCACGGGCGTGGGCGGGATCCTGCGCGACATTTTCACCATGGGGGCAAGGCCCGTGGCGGTGATGGATTCGCTTCGATTTGGGCCGATCGTTGATTCCCCGCGCGGGCAAGAGCGGCGAGACATGCGGCGCCCGGAGGAGGAGGCGTCGGCCGCTCCTCCGGCCGTTCCCATGACGGCGGAGATCCGGCGCAACCACTCCATTCTTGAAGGCGTGGTGAGCGGCGTCGCTTCTTACGGCAACTGCTTCGGTGTTCCCAACCTGGGCGGAGAGACAAAGTTCGAGCCCTGCTATTCGGGCAATCCGTTGGTGAACGCCTTCGCGCTGGGCCTGGTTCGCAAGCACGAAATTTTCTACGCCCGCGCTGCCGGTGAAGGCAATCCCGTGATTTACGTTGGCGCCAAGACCGGGCGCGACGGCATTCATGGCGCCACCATGGCCAGCGCAGAGTTCAGCGAGGCTTCGGAAGCCAAGCGGCCCCATGTTCAGGTCGGCGATCCCTTCCTGGAAAAGCTTTTGCTCGAAGCCTGCCTCGAAGCCATGCAGAGCGGCGCGGTCGTCGGCATTCAGGACATGGGCGCTGCCGGACTGACCTGCTCCACCTGCGAGATGGGCGGGCGCGGCGGCGTGGGCATTGCGATCGAACTGGATCGCGTACCGCAGCGCGAAACCGGAATGAGCGCTTACGAAATCATGCTCAGCGAGTCGCAGGAGCGCATGTTACTGGTCGCGCAAAAAGGCCGCGAGCAGGAAGTCTTGCGCGTGTTCGAGAAGTGGGGGCTCGACGCGGTGGAGGTGGGCAAAGTCACCACCGATCGTAAGTTGCGCGTGCGCCAGCACGGTCAAGTGGTGGCCGAGATTCCCAACCAGGCGCTGACGGATGATGCTCCCATCTACCGGCGCCCCTTGGCGCGCTGGGAGCCGCCTGTAGCGCGTAAAATGCCCGAGCCCGTCAAGCTGGGGGAAGGCCGCGACTTTACACAAGCTCTCCAACAATTGCTGGCCAGCCCTAATATCTGCGGCAAGCGTTGGGTGTGGCAGCAATACGATCATATGGTGCAAACCAACACGGTCGAGGCTCCGGGAGCCGGCGACGCGGGCGTGATTCGCATCAAGAATGAGAATCCCCGCGCACCCCAGCGCGGGCTGGCGATGGCGCTCGACGGCAACGGGCGCTGGTGCTATCTCGACCCGCGGCTCGGCGCCATGCACGCCGTCGCCGAAGCGGCGCGCAAGGTGGCCTGTTCGGGAGCGACTCCGGTGGGCGCGACCAATTGCCTCAACTTCGGCAATCCTGAAAAGCCGCACATCATGTGGCAGTTTTCGCAAACCATCGACGGAATCACCAAAGCCTGCGAGGAGCTGGAAATTCCCATCACCGGCGGCAACGTGAGCTTCTACAATGAAACCTTGGGGGAGGCCATTTACCCCACGCCGGTGCTCGGGGTGGTCGGCGTTCTCGACGATGTGCGCAAAACCGCGAAGATGCCTTTCGCCGCCGCTGGACGCACGATCCTGCTATTGCACAGCGGCGAAGTGGCCGATATCACCGATGTGGAAAGCGAATTTGGCTCCTCGGAGTACGCCAAGGAAATTCTTGGCGAGTTGTGGGGATATCCGCCGGAGATCGATCTCGAGCGGGAAGCCGGGCTCGAGAAAGCCGTTGTGGCCATGATCCGAGAGGGCCTGGTGGAATCGGCGCATGATTGCTCGGACGGCGGAGTGGCGGTGGCGCTGGCAGAGAAGGCGTTGGCAAAGGGTATCGGCGCGCGGGTGAATTTCGCATCCGGGGGTCTGCCCGCCGAGTTCGTGCTTTTTGGAGAAGACGCCAGTCGAATTCTGCTCTCCTGCGACTCGGCCAAGGTTGGGCGAATCAAAAAAGTGGCGGAGAAATGGGGAATTGCGGCGGATGTGCTGGGAGAGACGGTTCCCGGACGCCTGCAGGTTTCTCTCGACGGGTCGGTCGTGGGTTCCTGGCCGATTGCCGGTCTGAGTCGGGCATATGAAGCAGCTCTCGAATCGAGTTTGCGTATTGATCCGGAGCTGGTCGCGGTGGGTTGAGAAGTATTCCTGGTGTAGCCCGCTTCCCGCCCCGGAGCGAGAAGCGGGGCATGCGAAGGGTTGAGCGTTGCGTGGCTCATTTCGACAAATTTCACGAGGAGTGCGGTGTGGCCGCCATTTTCGCCCATCCCGAGGCGGAGAAGCTGGCCTATCTTGGCTTGCACGCCTTGCAGCACCGCGGGCAGGAGTCCGCCGGTATCGCTACTTCTGACGGCATGACTTCGCGCGTGCACAAGGCCATGGGCCTGGTCGCCGACATTTTCACCGAAGATATTCTCTCCCAGATTCGCGGCAGCCTTGCCATCGGCCACACGCGCTACTCGACCGCGGGCGATTCGGCGCTTTTGAATGCACAGCCGATTCTGGTGCAGTCGAGCAAGGGATCGATTGCCCTGGCGCACAACGGCAACCTGGTAAATGCTCAGCAGGTTCGCAGCCGCCTCGAACGACAGGGTTCGATTTTTCAAACCAACAGCGATACCGAAGTCATTGTTCACCTCATCGCGCTGTCGCGCGAGCACACCTTGCCGGAGGCAATCGCCGACGCCCTTCGCCGCGTGGAAGGCGCATTCTCGCTGGTCGTGATGAGTCCCGACCGCATCATCGCGGTCCGCGATCCGCGCGGCTTTCGCCCGCTCGCCATGGGACGCATTCCCGCGCTCGAAGGCCAGAAGCGCGACACCATCGTATTTGCCTCGGAGACCTGCGCCTTCGATTTGATCGGCGCAACTTACGAGCGCGATGTGAGACCCGGCGAACTGGTGGTGGTCGGGCCGGAAGGAATTACCTCGCGCTTTTACTCGACCGCCGCGCCGCAATCAAGCTGCATTTTCGAGCATGTTTACTTTTCGCGCCCGGACAGCATGGTATTTGGGCGTTCGGTGCAGACCAGCCGGGAGGAGTCGGGACGCCAGCTCGCGCGCGAAGCGCCAGTGGAAGCCGATCTGGTCGTGCCGGTTCCAGACTCGGGCGTGACGGCGGCGGTCGGTTACGCGGCGGAAAGCGGCCTTCCCTTTCGTTTCGGCCTGATTCGCAATCACTACGTCGGACGGACCTTCATCGAGCCCCGCCAGAGCGTGCGGGATTTCGGCGTCAAGCTGAAGCTAAATCCGGTGCGCTCGCTGCTTGCGGGCAAGCGCGTGGTGCTGATCGACGACTCCATCGTCCGGGGAACCACCAGCCGCAAAATCGTGCGCATGATCCGCAACGCCGGCGCCCAAACAGTTCACATGCGCATTTCCTGTCCGCCGACCATTTCGCCCTGCTACTACGGCGTCGATACTCCCTCGAAAGACCAGCTGATCGGCGCCAACAAGTCAGTCGATGAAATTCGCCGTTATATCGACGCCGATTCGCTGGCCTATCTTTCATTGGAGGGCCTCAAGAAGGCTTGCGGCGAAGGCGAGAAAACCTCCTACTGCTCGGCCTGCTACACCGGAAAATATCCCACTCAGATCGTCGACGCGGAAGAGATTCAGCCGGCTTCGCTGCGGTCGTAATTTAGCCGCAGAATCATTTTCGCGCCAGCGCTACTCGCGGAATCGACTGCAAATCCGCTTTGATCCGAACCCGGTTCCAACCGGCCAGCAGCTTCCTGACATCTTCTGCAATCGTGCCGCTGATTTCCATGACGAGCCATCCTCCGGGTTTGAGCGCGGCCTGAGCCTGCGGAATCAACCTCTCGATGACCTCTGTTCCTCTGGGGCCGGCAAAGACCGCATGGCGCGGCTCGAATTTGCGAACTTCCAGCTGCACTTGGTCTGCTTCGGAATCACCCACGTAGGGAGGGTTCGAAACAATCAAGTCGACCGAGCCTGGGTCGAACCCTTGCAGCAGATCGGCTTCTCGGAAGTGGACGCGCGAGTCGAATTGCAGACGAGCGGCATTGGCGCGCGCCATCTCGAGCGCTGCGGCAGAAACATCGGTGGCGAAGATCTCCGCCTGCGGCAACTGTTTTGCGAGCGCCAGGGCGATACAGCCGGAGCCGGTGCCGACATCTACGATGCGGCTGCGGGCTTCGGGCTCGCGGTTTTCAGATCCCGGGCTTAGCAGTTCGAGAACGGTTTCGACAACATGCTCGGTCTCAGGCCGAGGAATCAGCACGGCAGGAGTAACGATAAGGTCCAGGCCCCAGAATTCCTGATGGCCGGTGATGTATTGCGCGGGAACACCGCGCGCGCGTTGCCCAACCGCGTTTCGATAGCGCTGCGCTTCCTGGGGACCGAGTGCGCGCTCCGGATGCGCATAAAGATGGGCGCGATCGACGCCCAGTGTGAACATAAGCAGCAGCTCGGCATTCCGGCGCGGCGAAGGCACGCGCCGCTCGGCTAGCCGGTTTATCGCCGAAGACAGTGCTTGCCTGAGGGTCACATGACCATTTCACCACAGCCGGCACCAAGACAGGAGCGGAGATGCAGCCGGGCTGCTTACACCAGGCTGGCCGCCTCCTGCTTCAGCTTCTCCGCTTGGTAGTAAGTAGTCAGCGCTTCGATGAGCGGCTGAAGTTTGCCATCCATCACCGATTCGAGTTGGTGAAGCGAGAAGCCAATGCGGTGATCCGTAACGCGGTTCTGGGGAAAATTATAGGTGCGAATTTTCTCGCTGCGGTCGCCCGATTTCACCATCGCCCGGCGCTCTTTTGCCAGCGCTTCCTGCTGCTTTTCCATTTCGATTTCGTACAAACGCGCACGCAGCACGCGCATTCCCTTCTCGCGATTTTTGATTTGCGATTTTTCGTCCTGGCAGCTGACCACGGTGTTGGTGGGAAGGTGCGTGATGCGCACGGCCGAGTAGGTGGTATTGACCGACTGCCCGCCCGGCCCGGGAGAACAAAACGTATCGATACGCAAATCTTTCGGCTCAATCTTGATGTCGACCTCTTCCGCTTCCGGCAGCACGGCGACGGTCACGGCGGAGGTGTGACGCCGCCCCTGCTGCTCTGTTTCCGGGACCCGCTGCACGCGGTGCACGCCGCTCTCGTACTTGAGCTGGGAGTAAACGCGGTTGCCTTCGATGATGGCGATCACTTCTTTCAATCCGCCGACCGATGATTCGGAAGTGGAGAGGACCTCGACTTTCCAGTTCTGAGTCTCGGCGTAACGCGTGTACATGCGGAAAAGTTCGGCGGCGAAGAGCGACGATTCATCTCCTCCGGTGCCGGCGCGAATTTCGAGAATGATGTTCTTCTCATCGTGGGGATCTTGGGGCAGCAGCAACATCTTCAGTTCTTGTTCAATCGTCGCGAGTCGCGGCTCCAACTGGTTCAGCTCTTCTTGCGCGTAGGCCCGCATCTCCGGGTCTTTTTCTTCAACCAGCATCGCCTTGCTTTCCGCGATGCCCTGCTTCAGGTCCTTATATTCACGATACTTCTCCACCACCGGCGCAAGCTCGCTGTGCGCCTTGGCAGTCTTCTGGTATTTGGCCGAGTCGTTGATGACTTCGGGCGAAGCCAGCGCATGGGTCAGCTCGTCGTATCGCGATTCGATCTGGTCTAAGCGTTCAAACATTCGGTTCTCTCAGTTCCCGGTTAGCGACCCCGGTTCTCAGACTCCGATTCCGTTTCACAACCAACGCCCCGTCGAAGGCGCAGATTTATTCCATGGGCTTGCGGCCGCGCGCCGAGAATGGGAAATGGTTCGGGGTGGGACCCCTAGGCAATCACCAACTCCCCGCCGTTTTGCTTTTCCAACATCATGGCGCGGTCGAGGGCAGTGATGGCGCATTGCGCCATATCGTCGGAGGGGGGCTGGGTGGTAATTCGCTGCAGCCATAGCCCGGGAGCGGTCATCAGCGCAAAGAGCGATCCGCGATGCTTCGCCGCGAACCGGATGATTTCATAGGAAACCCCTGCAACCACCGGCAGCAGCGCAATGCGCGCGGTAAAGCGCGCCCAGAACGTGGTGAACGGAATCAGCATGTAGAAGCCGATCGAGATCAGCATCACGGTCATCAGAAAACTGGTGCCGCAGCGCGGATGATAGGTGGAATACTTCTGCACTTCGTCGGTCTCCAGCGGCCGGCCATTTTCAAAAGCGAAAACGGTTTTGTGCTCGGCCCCGTGGTACTGATAAACGCGACGAATATCCGGGAACAAGGAAACTCCCCAGATAAATAATAGGAACAAGATCAGCCGCACCGCCCCGTCGACGAGGTTGAACACCACCTGCCCACCCAGTGCAGGATTGGCTTTCTTCAGCTCCGTGGCAGCCAGCAGGGGCAAATATTTGTACATGAAAATAAAAAACACCAGCGAGACCACGACGTTCGCGGCAGCCATCCAGCCGCTGATCTTGAGCGCTTTTTGCCGTTTTTCCGCTTTCCTGGCCACGTTGTTTTCTCGGCCAGCGGCAGCGGCCTCGCCCCTCTCTTCGCCCGCCGCGCCTTCCCCATGCAGCGCATCCTCGATCGCAACATTGGCCGAGAATCGAAGTGCGCGATAGCCAAGATTCATCGCGTAGCCGAGCGTCATGACTCCGCGAACCACCGGCCAATTCATCCATGCGTGCTTGTCCGAGGGCCGGACCAACGGTTCGCCCATGGTCACCACTTCGCCCGACGGCTTGCGGCAGGCAATCGCCCACGCGTGCGGAGAGCGCATCATTACTCCTTCCAGCACAGCCTGCCCGCCGACCAGCGTTTCCTCGCCGCTTTCAAGCGCGGGCAAAAGCTGCACCGCCACCAAAAACCGAATTAGATTTCTCAGCCAACGCACAGACGTTAGTTGCTCCCGTGGTGCAGACGCACCAAAGCAAAGCATAACACGAGCTTTCCGCAGACTCCACGCCGCTGGGCTGATTTCGAGCACCCCCCCGTTTGGCGTGCCCCGGCCGCTTGCTCTATGCTCGAAGCGCAGGGGTAAGCTCATGCAACGATTTGCGGAAACCTGCGAAGCCATTGCGGCCACGACGAAAAAGCTGCAGAAAACCGCGACGGTCGCGGATTATTTCCGCTCGCGAAAGGTAGAGGAAGCAGCGGCGTCGGCTGCATTTCTCTCCGGCAAGGCGTTTCCGGCAGGGGAAGAAACCAGGCTGCAGGTGGGTGGAAGCTTGCTTTGGCGTCTGCTGGCGGAGCTTTCAGGAAAAACCGAAGCCGCGCTCGCCGCCGCTTATCGCAAGCACGGCGACTTGGGCGCGGTCGCGGCTGAGGTTCTCCCACCAAGACCAGGGCAAGGCTTGCAGGTTCTTGAGCTGGGTCGCATTTTTCGCGAGATCTCTGCCGCCCGCGGCCCCGCGGCCAAAACCGTCCTGGTTCGCCATATGCTTTCCCGCGCGTCTCCGCTCGAAGCCAAGTACGTCATCAAAATCATGACCGGCGATCTGCGCATCGGACTGAAAGAAAGCCTGGTCGAGGAAGCAATCGCCAAAGCGTTGGCCGTGCCCCTGGCCCAAGTGCAGCGCGCCAACATGCTGCTTGGCGATATCGGAGAAACCTTACGGCTGGCCTGGGAGGGCCAGCTGGCTCAGGCCCAGATGCGGATGTTTCACCCCATGGGATTCATGCTGGCAAGCCCGGTCGACTCCGCGAAGGCAGCTTTGAGTTATTTTGCCGACGCGGCGGTGGAAGACAAATATGACGGCATCCGCGCCCAAGCGCACGTCGCCGAGGGAGAAGTAAAGTTCTTCTCCCGCACCCGCGACGAAATCACCGCATCGTTTCCGGAGTTGCCCCATCGGCTGGCTGCGCTGGCTCACGACGCGATCCTGGATGGCGAAATCGTGGCCTGGGAATATAAAGAGCCGGACAGCGGACGTGCGCGTCCCTTCGGGATTTTGCAGCAACGCCTGGGACGAAAGCGGGTGAGTGAGCGGATGTTGCGTGAGGTTCCCGTGGCCTACCTGGTGTTCGATGTGCTGTACGCGAAAGGCCAGTTGTTGATCGATCGTCCGTTGCGGGAGCGGGGGCAATGGCTGGATGATCTTTTCTCCCTCATCGGCCACCGGGCGGGGAAAGGGACAGAAAGAAAATCTGGCCCTCCGGGCGGGTTGGACTTTCAAAGCGCCGCGGAGGAAGACGCCGGCCCAGGCCGCGTGATGCGCGCGGCGGTGTTCCGCGCTGCCTCGCCGGAGCAATTGGAAAGGCTTTTTTCTGCTGCACAGGCGCGTGGCAACGAAGGCCTCATGATCAAGGATCTCAACTCCGCATACCTGCCGGGCAAGCGCGGCCAGTCGTGGCTCAAGATGAAGCGTGAACTGGCCACGCTCGACGTGGTCGTAACCGCGGTCGAATACGGCCACGGCAAACGCGTCGGCGTGCTCAGCGACTACACTTTCGCCGTGCGGGCGGCGAATCCAGCGCGACTGGTGAACATCGGCAAGGCTTATTCCGGACTGAGCGATGCCGAAATTGCCGAGATGACGCAGTGGTTCCTCGATCACACCCTGGAAGATCAAGGCTTTCGACGGACGGTTGAGCCGAAAATTGTGCTGCAAGTCGCCTTCAACAACATGATGCGCTCGCACCGCCACGATAGCGGCTACGCGCTGAGGTTTCCGCGCATCGTGCGCTTACGGCCGGATAAATCCGCAGAGGAAGCCGACACGATTGAACGGGTGCGGGAGATCTTCGACAAGCAGAGCAGCTAGACCTTCCCCTCAGGGGCTGTGCTGATGATGGTGCTCTTCGCCGCCCACCGGAAGCACGCATCCGTGAGCCGCTTCGCACTGCACGTGCTCGAACTGGATGGTGGTGTGCGAAATGCGAAACTCGTGCAGCAGGCGTTCCTTGACGTCGTGCAGAATGCGCTCGCTCATCGAGGGGGGAATATCGGCAATCGAGATGTGGCAGGAAAGCGCTCGCGTCTCCGAGCCGATGCTCCAGCAATGCAAATCATGCACCTCGTTGACGCCCTCGACAGAGCGGATCGCGGTCTCCACCAGTTCGAGCTGCACCCCGCGCGGTGTGCCCTCGAGCAGAATATTCAGCGTCTCCCGCACGATGCCGAGCCCCGACCACAGAATCAACACGCCGATGGCGCAGGAAAGCACCGAATCGATCCAGTAATCCCCGGTGGCGGCGATCGCCCAGCCTCCGGCAATCACCGCGGCTGTCGAAATCGTATCGCCCAGTTCGTGCAGCAAGGCGCTGCGAATATTCACGTCTCCGCCAGACCGATAGAGCAGCACGGCGATCACGCCGTTCATGACCACGCCGGCAGCGGCGACCCCCATCATCAGCGCCGCCTCGACCTGCTGGGGATGCTGCAAGCGCCGGAACGCCTCATAGAAAATGAAAAACGAAACCCCGACCAGCGACACGGCGTTCACCAGCGCCGCCAGCACTCCCGCGCGATGATAGCCGTAGGTTTTTGTGGCGCTGGCCGGGCGAGACTGCAAATAAACCGCAACCAAGGAAAGCAGCAAGGCCAGAAA
Organism: Candidatus Sulfotelmatobacter sp.; assembly: GCA_030037575.1. Lineage (GTDB taxonomy): Bacteria > Acidobacteriota > Terriglobia > Terriglobales > Acidobacteriaceae > Sulfotelmatobacter. The sequence goes on from JASHRB010000085.1 coordinate 14,833, forward strand.
ATCGGAGAGATTATGGCCGGCCTCGGAAAGCAGCGCCAGCGAATGGGCGCGAATTCCGGCCACCACCAGCAGCACGATGTAGGCCAGCGTCACGCCAAGCGAAACCTTCAGCACCCGCTTGGGACTGCCCGCGCCCTGAGCGTGGAGGTGCATTCTCCCATAAGTTTACGGGTGCGCGTGACCGGCTTCAAGCGGCCGATTCGGCCCGGTGAACCAGTTGGCCCTCCGATCCCGAGCGGGTCCAGGGAGCCAGGTTTTCTACCGCTTGAACAGACTCTGCAGATAGCGGTCGTTGTACAGGGTGGTGGTGCTTTGCACGAACTCGAGAATCTTGTACATCTTCTCGCGCGAATCGCGGCTCATCTCTTTGAACTGTACGGCGATGCCCGAGCCGGGATGAACTCTGGCCACATTGCCCTCGGCGCTCAAACTTCCATCGTCCATCGAGAACACCAGCTTGACGCCCGACCCCGGAGAGAGAATCGCACCGCTCTCCACGTAGCAACCGCCGAGGCTGATATCGATGAGATTGCCGAAAATAGGTCCGCCGCCATCCTGGGGATGAAGTTCCACCGTCAGGCGGCACTTCACGCGCGTGTGCAGCCGCCGGTCTTTCGGTGCGGGCTGCTTCTGCTTCTCGACGTACATGCGGCGGTCGGCCTGCGCCAGGAGCTGCTCGGCGTCGCTGCCGTCTTCCGGTGATACGGCCACTCCGATGCTGAGCGAGAGAATCTCTTCTCCGCAAACTTCGAAGCCGGCCTGCCGTGCCAGAGGACGAATCAGCTCCACTTTTTTGGCGGCGGCCTCGGCCTGCAGGCCGGGAGCGATGACCACGAATTCGTCCCCGCCCATGCGGGCCACGTAATCGTACTCGCGGCAGGTATCCTTCAACGCCTGGGCAAACAGGCGCAGCACGCGATTTCCTTCAAGATGGCCGAAGCGATCGTTGATTTTCTTGAAGCCGTTCATGTCGCAGACCATCAGAGTCAGCGGGGCATTGTCCCGTTTGCAGCGGGCGAGCTCGCGATCCAGCTGCAAAAACAGTGAACGCGCATTGGGTAGACCGGTCAGATAGTCGGTGATTGCCGAATTTTCCGCCTGCTCATATTTGAGGGCGTTTTCAATGGCGAGCGCCATTTTGCCGCTTACCGCCAGCAGCAGCCGCAGGTGATCGGAGGTGAAGGCATCGCGCTCGGAGCGATAAAGCGCGAGCACGCCGATCACTCCGTTCACCCCCTCGAGCGGCACGGCCAGAGCGGAGCGCAGCGTGCTGAATTTGTCGGGATCGTTCAAATACCCGGGCTCCACCGAGGGGTTGCCGTTGATGATGGGCTTCTTGTTCTGCGCCACCCAGCCGGAAAGCCCGTCGCCGAGCGGAATCTGCAACAACGAAAACAAGCGGTAGTTGTCCCCGTTGACGTATTCCGGGGTGAGCACTTCGTCCCGCAAAATGTAAATGGCGATGGCGTCGTACGGCACCATGGGCTTCAACTTCACGGAAAAAACCGAGAGGGTCTCACGCAGGCTCAACGACGCGCCCAAGTCCTGGCTCAATTCAAACAGCGATTGCGCTTCCTGGCGAGCGGCCGCGATTGACGACAGAAATTTGGCTTCGCGCCCGGGAGCGTCCATCGCGGCAGCGTGTTCGAATCCCGCCGCGGGCGCAGTTCCGCGGGTCATCTTGCGCTCGGTGGGCAGGACCTGGTTCCCGTTCGGGGCCGATTGTGCCAGCGCAAGATTTTCGAGCGCGTGATAACGGCGCTGCAGAACATCGACCACCTGGGGATCAAATGCTTTCCCGGATTCCGCGGTCAGCCGCTGCATCACTTCGTCGAGCGGCATGGCGCGGCGGTATTGTCGGTCAGAGGCAAGAGCGTCGAGGTAGTCGACCGCGGAAAGAATGCGCGCACCCAGCGGTATCTCCGCACCCTTCAAACCATAGGGATATCCCGAGCCATCCCACTTTTCGTGGTGAGCGCGCACGATGGGAACCACCGGATAGGGGAAGCGCACTCGCTCCAGAATTTCCGCGCCCACCACGGTGTGTATCTTCATCTTCTCAAATTCTTCCGGCGTAAGCCGACCGGGCTTGGCGATGATGTGTTCGGGCACGGCCAGCTTGCCGATATCGTGCAACAGCGCGGCCGCGTGAAGCGCTTCCAGATCCGTGCCCTTCATGCCCAATTCTTTGGCCACTTCAATGGCGTAAACGCGCACTCGCTGCAGGTGGTCGTGGGTGGTCTGATCCTTGGCTTCGATGGCCAGCGCCAGCGCCTCAATGGTTCTCAGGTGCAGGTTTGCAATTTCTTCCACGTGGCGCTTCTCGTCCTCCAGCTTGCCCAGATACAAGCGATAGGAGCGATAAATGATGTACATCGCGGGAACAAACAACAGCGATGTTTCCCAGTTGAAGATCTGATTGAACCATCCGATCACCCCGGCGATTCCGGCGCCCACCAAGTAATAGGGGAACGACCACAAATAGCAATCGACCAGAATTTGCCGTAAGGGCCTTCCCTCGCTGAACGAGATCACGGCCGCAATGCATCCCGCGTTCGCAAAGAAATAAGTCGAGGCTGCGAGGCACAAAATCAGCGGCCGACTGCTGATGAACTCATTGACCAGGCCGTTGTGGTAGACCAGGTAAGCCAGCGCCGTGGACACCGAACCCGCGCAGACATTGAAGGTGAGTTGAATCGCGCTCGGACGGTTCGGATAAAGAGTCTGGGCCAACATGGAAACCGCGCCGAGAGTCATGGCTTCGGAGTAGCTGAGCTCGACGATGGCCACCAGGATGAACAGGAAGTTCACCGAGAGCGTGCCGGTGATGCCGGGGAGGGTCACGCGGAGGCGCGAGGCCAGAATCGCAATGCCCAGATAGCAGATGAACTCGGCGATGTTTTTGCTGCTGGGCCGGACGGCCGCCTGCAGCAGCGTGGCCATTCCGGCGGCGATGGTCACGCCGATGAACGCCCGCGCACCGCGAGACAGGCCTCGCCACGAGTTTCTCTGGGTAGACATGGTCAAAGCTCAATTCGACGGCGGGTAACCTTACCAACCCCCTAACACACGTACTCCCACCAAGAATAAACAGCTAAGGCGTTTATTAACAATGCCTTGTGAGCAACCTGCCAAACTTCCGTAATCGCCCGAGGTAACTCCCGGTCAGACCTTGTGAATGCAACGGGTTGCAAAACATGCGCCGCGCCTGGGGGGGTGGTTGTCGTGGCCTGCGAAAGCGCTCCATAACGGTTTGCGGGGAACAAAGTCCATCCTCTGAAG
>JASHRB010000086.1 GCA_030037575.1 Candidatus Sulfotelmatobacter sp.
GTTGTACGTGGTCAGCTCGGGCTGGGAATGCAATAAACTATTGACGCCGAGACCCACGTTTGTGGCGGCGCCCAGACTGCCATCCGTTGGTTTCACGATACCGCTCGGAAAGGGATTCGCAAGCGAATTTCCTGGAATCAGATAGTTTCCGGTGGGATCCAGCGTGGCTGCTAGCCAGGTTGTCTCGGCCAGATACGAGTCGTCGTTGAACTGATTGATCTCCGCCATGTGCACGCTGGGTCCATAGGAGATTCCGAAGCCGCCGCGCACTACGGCATTTTTCAAGAATTGGTAGGTCAGAAGGAGACGGGGAGCGAAGTCGCGCCGGTTAGTAAGAAAGGGGCTGCGGTGGGCGCTGTTGGAGAAAATTTCGCCGCCGGTCAGGTTAACCCCGTTTAGCTTGTACGCAAGCGTGGGATCGAAATACTCCATGCGGTTGTAGCGCTCGGTCGCTCCCAGGAACAGATCCCACCGCAAACCGGCATTAATCGTCAGCTTGTCGGTGGCGTGCCAGCCGTCCTGAATAAATAGTGCGTCATAACGATTGCCATTGGCGCCGAAGATATCGGTCGTCCAGCTAGGCTGCCCCTGGTCTAGCGAGCCGACACCAAGCAGGAAGGAGGCAAAGGTGTCGCCGTCGGCGGCAGGAACGCTCGAACTGGTGGCATCGGGAGCAAACTGGTAAGCGCCCGCCGGGTCCAGAGTCTGGCCAACATTCATATAAAACATCTGAAAGTCCCATCCCAGGCTAAGTTGGTGCCGCCCCTTCACGGTGTTGAGTGTGGTGCTGAAGTCGTAGTTGGTGGTGGCGAATTTGAAAAAGGAGAAGGTGGGGCTGCCCAGGGATGCGGGGGCGTCATTTCCATTTCCGGTGAGGTATATGTATGGAATGGATGGGTAGGTCGAAGAGGCTTGCAACGAGGCTGGGAAGCCGAGCGTGGTCTGGTTGAAGCCGGCCTGGGCTTGCGGCCCATCGTTTTCGTAATGTCGAGTCGCGTTGCCCCGCAACTGGAGCACGGTGTTCGCCGAGATAGTCCGGTCATAGCCCAACATCAAGTTGCCGTCATGGTTGAAATTCAGGCTGGAGGGGTAGAACAGATTGTTGAAATAGTTCGGGGTGCTATCGTGTTCACGCGCCACAGAAACCCGACCAAAGAGATGTTGGTTCGATTTCAGGTTGTCGTCCAGACGCACATCGAATCTTTCGACGGCTTCAGGACTGGAGCCGGAAGCGAAAAAGTTGAGCGGGTGGTAGGTGCCGCTGGTGGGAAAGTTGGGCGCCGGCCAGTACTGAAGATAGTTTGCGGCAATTGGGTTAATCATTGCCTTTGGGATCTTATTTCCTGCAAACGGCTGTGGGCAGATGGTGGCGGGAGCGATGCAAGGAGTCGGGCCGGCAGCCCAGGTAGAGGGGTCGGGATTGTAAATGGTAAGTCCAGGATCCCCGGAAAAATCGCCGAGCTTTTCCGCCGCCGTGGGCACCGTGAGTGTGGTTGTGGCTATGCTGGCCTGTTGTGTGCCCTCGTAGTCCCCGAAGAAGAAAATCTTGCCCTTCTTGATGGGGCCGCCGAGGGAGCCACCCCACTGGTAACGATGGAAATCCGGAACAGGCTGGCCGGCAGCTCTGTCAAAATAATCGTTGGAGACTATGGCATCGGGCCGCGCAAAACCGAAAACGTCGCCATGGAAGTTATTGGTGCCGCTTTTGCTGACGAGACTGATGACTCCGGCTGCACCGGTCTGAACGCTCGCGGGAGTGACATTGGTCTCCATTTCGAACTCCTCCACAGAATCCAGCGGGGGTTCCATCGCTGGAATTACGACGCCCTGGTTGTTTTCTCCGATGGTCAGCGGGCTGCCGTCCAGCATGTAGTAGACCGTACCTTGCGGTGCTCCATTGATGGTGAAGTTCGAAACTTCATCACGTTGCGAATCAAGGGACGTGGGGTTGCCATCTTGGGGGGTGACGCCCGGAACCAGCTGGACTAGCCCAAATATATCGCGGGTCAGTAAGGGGGTCCGATCGATAACCGCGGAGGAAATGAGTTGTCCGGTGGTGCTGCTGGTGGTGGCTACGATGTCGGGGGCAGCCGAAACGGTCACGTTCTGGCTCACGACGCCCAGCTCCAGCGAAACGTTTACCCGCTGCTCCGCGTCCACGGCTATGGTGATCTTGTTCTGGACGGCCGTCTTGAAACCTGTTTGCGCGACCTTGAGCTGGTAGGTGCCGGGAATCAGGCTAAGAAATGAATACAATCCGCCGGCCGAGGTCCGTCCCGACACGGCAACGCCGGTATCGATGTTGGTGAGCGTCACCGTAGCCCCCGGGACGGCCGCCCGGGAGCTATCCGTCACCAAGCCGCTCAAGGAGCCTCGTCCGGCCACTTGCGCCGCGAGATTCGCTGCCAAACCCAGCGCCACGAGAACTCTCACTCGAAAGCTCAGCCAGCTCAGTAGTTTCATCGCTGCCGCCTTTAATTCACTGCCGCTTTGTTTCCCTCCCCTTGTCATGCCAAACCCCGCGCCACGCCTCGGGGATGCGGGCCGCATAAATACTAAAAGGAATCAAAGGAAAGAAAAATACCGGGCATCGGAGCCGAGGGTAACCCCGATTGTCTTGGAGAAGAGGAGCACATCCGCAACAGGGTTGTGAAGTAGCTAACCGTTTCGCAAGCGACTGTATCCCGATACGACCTGCGAACAACATTTCCCTTTTCAGCGAAATAGCGCTAACCGGCTTGTTAAAAATGTGCTAACATCGCGGCCGGTATTGTCGCCCGATGTCAGAGGACACCCCAGGCTCCGCCACTGTCGAGTTGGTTGGAGAAAGCAAAGAAAAAGCTCACTCCACCTCTGACGTCGAGGCGGACGCGATTCGCGTCGAGCTCGGCCACATCTTCGAAAGCCCTCAATTTCACGGCAGCAAGCGTTGTCAAGATTTCCTTGAATACGTTGTCGAACAAACGCTCGCTGGCCTGCCCCACGGCCTGAAGGAACGCACGATTGGTATCGCCGTCTTTGGCCGGACGAATACTTATGACACCAATGAAGACGGAATCGTGCGAATGAAGGCCAGTGAGGTTCGAAAGAGGCTGGCGCTTTATCACGCGGAAGGGGGGAAAAATGCGGCCGTGTATATCGAATTGCCGGTCGGCAGTTATGTTCCGACCTTTTGCAAACGCCCGGCCCATGAGCGGGAAACAAGCGCGGCTCTTTCTACGGAGAGCTTCATTTCTAGCGAAGATGTGGCTGCGGAATTAAAAAGTCAGGGGACGCTTCGGACAAAAAGACGTTGGCGAATATGGGCGACGATTTTCGCTTCCTTGAGCATGGTGGCCCTCTGCACTGCGTTCTGGTTCGAGTTTCGCTCTTCGCCTACCGTGCTCGATCAATTTTGGGCGCCGCTGCTGCAAAGCCCATCTCCAGTCGTTTTGGCGGCGGCCTACGGGCAAGTTTACATGCCCACCCGGCCGCAAGCCGTAAAGGATTTCACTCTATTGACCGATCAATACGTCGGGGGAGGAGATCTCGTGGCGGCTTCCTGGATTTCCGCGCTCCTCAGCCGCAGAGGGCATCCTTTCACCGTAAAGATCGGGAATGCCGTTTCTTTTGACGACTTGCACAACGCTCCGGCCATTTTAATCGGATATTCAAGCAATCAGTGGCAAGAGATGACGAAAGATTTCCGCTTCTTCATTGATGATGAGAACGGAGTCATCACGGACAACGGGAAGCCCACCGAGTGGTATCCACACAATGTCAGCCCGGATTTCCATAGCGATGACGATTACGCAATCATTTCGCGTGCGTTCTATCCCGAGACCAATGAAATGATGATGCTGGTGAGTGGTTGCGAGCAATACGGAACCCAGGCAGCCGCGGAATTGATCACCAATCCCGGTCTGCTGGCTAGAGTTCTGCAGGCCGCACCCAAGGGCTGGCAGAAAAAGAATCTTCAGTTTGTGATCCATGTCCGGGTGATTGCTAATTCTCCCGCATCCCCGGAGGTCGTCGCCTCTTACTACTGGTGACCATTTGTCTGTGGATCGGTGTGGGGTTCGAGTTCGAGCCTTTTTTTGAATCCTCTCGATCGCCGTCCGACAAGACATTCAGCAGACGTCGGTTATCTTTCGACTGTATCGGGATACAGTCCCCCACAGCAACCGTTTGGCACTTCACTCCCGGTTCATGGCATGTTTCACTACCACAAAATGTCGTCGGGTGAACCACGTGCCGCACTTGCTCATTCGCTACAAGCAGGAACACATCAAAATCTCACCTCTCCAGCGGAGGGGAGAGCCGGGATGCCTACCGATCCCAATAAGATCGTGGTCGGAGTGGGGATGCTCGAACCCGGCGAGGATTTAATCGCAGGACTCCGTCTTCGAAATGTCCTGGCGAAGGCGGCAATCAGTTGAATGTTCTTCTGTTACAGTGTGCCATTCAATTTCGCGACAGAGTCGCGAAAGCGAAATTCGCCGCAGGAGCCGTATGCATGAGAAAAATTCTCTGCCAAGCCGCTTGGCTGGCTGTAGCGATTTTTCTACCTTACGCATTGCTTTGCGGCCTCGCACAGGCGGGTTCCGGGCAAACATCAGGCCAGTCGGGGTCCAGCGGATCGTCCATTCTCGAGCCCGCATCCGGTGCGTTGCTTGGACAATACTACGGCGCGGGGAGCGTGGCCCAGACGGCGGCGAAGCTTGGCCGGATACCCCCCATTCACTTGACGTACTACGGGTGGGACGCCGATTGGACCGGCACCGTCACTCAGGCGGACTTGGCGGCCGGACGCATCCCGCTGGTCAATTGGGAGCCCCACAACATCGACTTCGCCAAGATCATCGACGGAAGCCTGGATTCGACGATCACGGCGCGGGCGAACGGCTCCAAAGCGCTGGGCAAGAAATTTTTCCTCGACTTTGCCGCCGAGATGAATGGTGACGAGGCGTGGAGCGGCAACAACGCCCCCCTATACGTTTCCGCGTATCGACACATTCACGAACTCTTCGTCGCTGCCGGTGCGAGCAACGTGGTTT
>JASHRB010000087.1 GCA_030037575.1 Candidatus Sulfotelmatobacter sp.
CGCCACCAATTCCTGCGCGCGCTCGAGAAAATCTCCGCTGGCGCCGATGGCCGCGCCCACCCGCAAACGACCCTGAACATCCTTGGCAGCGTTCGGGTATTTCAGCTTTTTTTGAATGTCTTTTACGGTGATCAGGCCCTTCAAATTGTATTTTTCGTCGACCACCAGCAATTTTTCCACGCGATGCAGATGCAGAATCTGTTCGGCGTCTTCCAGGGTTGTGCCCACCGGCACGGTGATCAGATTTTTCTTCGTCATCACGCGATCGATGGGAATGTCGAAGCGCGTTTCGAACCGAAGATCGCGATTGGTGAGAATGCCGACGAGTCTGCCGTTTTCCGTGATGGGCACGCCGGAAATCTTGTATTTGCGCATCACCTCCAGGGCATCGCTCACCTTGTCGTTGGGCGACATGGTGACCGGATCGACAATCATGCCGCTTTCCGACCGTTTCACCTTGTCCACTTCGTTGGCCTGCTCTTCGATGCTCAGGTTGCGATGAATAATGCCCAGGCCCCCCTGCTGCGCGAGCGCGATCGCCATGTGCGATTCGGTCACCGTATCCATGGCTGCGCTGACAATCGGAATGTTCAGGCCGATGTTTCGCGTGAGCTGGGTTTGGGTCGTGGCATGGGCGGGAATTACATCCGAGCGCGCGGGAAGAAGAAGAACGTCGTCAAAAGTGAGCGCTTCCGGTACGGGAAAATGAATCATAGACTACTATCTCGCGAAACGCGGATGAAAACAATATTCTAGAGAGCGCCACCGGTCGAGGCAAATTGGAAGGCCAAGACAAGGTCGGGGAACGGCCCAGGGCTGATCGAGTCTTTCGAAGGGCGCGCCGGTTCTATGGAGCCGAACGCCCTCGCTTAGGGTTGCTGCACGGCGTCATGCGGATGCCCTTGGATGGCTCCGGGCTTATCCACCGAGTTAGTCGAGAACAGCATGTAGTGATCAAAACTGTGCCGCCGGTAATAACGGCGCCGGTTAATTTCAAGGAAGAGATCCGCGCTCTGCGGCAGCCACAAATCGATATTCTTGCGCTGGAAATGCACCGGGCCATATTCGGCAATCTGGTGCTGCACCGAAAGTTGTTGCACCGGCTTCACTAGATCGGACTCGATGCGCACAATCTCAAGATTGTCGGCGTCGATCCAGGCTCGTCCCTTTTGATCGACGCGATAAGGTTCGCCTCCCGCGACGTAGCTCTCAATGCGGTTGGGCCGGTCGGCACGCTGCTGGAAATGCAAAATCCATGCCGGCTTTGCGTGCCAGTCGCCCAGGCCTTCACAGCTGAAATCGAAGTTGGCCTGCATGTCTGGGTGAAAGATCAGGGCTAAGGTCACGAAGCCAGTGGTCGCGATGTGGTCGGGAAGATCCAGCAATCCGTAACGCTCACTGCGGTATTCGTCCACTTCCAAGAAGCCCGGTCTGGCTTCCCCGATCGAAGCCACGTAGTCAAACTTACGGGTTTCTTTGCTAATGGGTTGGCCAATTTTATCCAGCTGTTCGTGCACCAGATCTTCGGTTGCGGAAAATTTGGCCATGCTGTCGACCAGTTGCTTCACCCGATCGCCCGCCATCTCCAGGATCTGCTCATTCGGACAGGTGACGCCCGGCGCCACCGACGGCTTCACCTCGTCGACATCGGGCGGTCCCCAGGAGCTGGGCGGCAGGGATGGTTCCGAATCGGCAACCAAGGGGCTGGCGCCGGTCTGCTCTTTTGCCCCGATGCCTGGGCGATCGCGCTGGTTGATCTCCCTGATCAAAGCCTTGACTTGAGTCGCCAGGGCATTGCCGGGATCGGTTTGGAGGAAGGTATTTAACGCCTGCAAGCCCTCTTGGTCGCGTCCTACATCGGCCAACGCTTGGCCCAGTATCAGCTGCGCTGCGTTGGCCCGCGTCTTTCCCTTGTCGATCGCCAGCTGCGCTTGGGTTCGCGCCTCCTCGTATTTTCCCAATCGCAGATAAGCTTCGCTGAGCAGGCTGTGCGCCATCCAATCTTCCGCACTTGCCGACACCGCTTTCTCCAGAGTGCTTCGCGCCTGCTCGTCGTGCTGACGCTCGAGTTGCAACCGGCCCAGCAAGTCGAGAGCTTGCATTCGCCGCGGATCTAATTCCACGGCGCGGCTTAGGTACGTTTCCGACTTTTCGAAATCTTTAAGCTGCAGAAAGAGATATCCATAGAGAAAGTTCACCTGAGCGCTGGCAGGAGCGATTTTGTAGGCCTGGTCGAGATACTTCCGTGCCGATTTCAGATCGGCTGAATTCAAGGCATCGACCGCGCGCTTGGTATCTTTGCGCGCCTTCGCAGGTATCCGATCGTCGGCGGCGCTCAACTTTACCGCGTTCGGGTCTTTTTGCAGGATGACCTGCGACTGCACCTGCTGGAGAGTGCCGGTCACGTGAACCACCTGGCTGCCGGTCAGGTAGCCCACGGCACTGACTTCTACGTCGTAATCGCCAAAATCGATGCCACAGAAAACCACGTTGGAATCTTTGGAGGTTGTCTCGAAGACGGTTGTGTCTCTTTTCTGATCGTGCAATTTCACCACAGACTGGCGGTCGAGCAGGGTTTTCGGATCGCTGCGAACCGTGATCTTGAGGCTGAGGTGGTCGCAGTAATTTTGGCTAATCTCGTTTACCCTCAGTTCGGTGTTGCCCTGGCCCAGCGGAATCTGCGCCGGGGCGCCCGTCGACAGCATGAAGAAGGGCCAGGCGAGAAAAGCTGCAGCCAGCAGCAGTCCGCGCGGGCGGCGGGGTTTCATCATGCGGCGCGTCATATTAATCGAAGTTCCGCAGGGGGAGTTGCGTCCGAACAATTCCGGCGCGAAAACCAGACAGTGAAATGACCAGTTGGCATCCACTTCGACTTCGCGAGCGACCACGCGGGTGAACGCACGCCAAGGCGTTTGAATTTTACCCCCAGTGTGCCGACCGAAGCCACACTGAACTTAATCTTTGCCGTCGGCTTCGATTGTGTTTTGCTGGGCTGCGGCGTATATTAGGAAACTGAGAACTGTTGTGTAATACCAGCATTTTGGCGAGGCACACCAGTGGGCGCAAGCCCACTTTTTCGTTGCAGGAGAAATGGCCAGGGCTGCTGACTTGGTAAGTTGTTGGATACATGGCACTTGACATTTATCGGGTACGACAGATTGCGGACCGGGTGGCGAGTTCGAGCGGACTTGAGGTGCTCGAGGTAGAGTTTCGCGGAGACGGTCCGGCCCGCATCTTGCGCGTGTTTTTGGATAAGCCGGGTGCGGCGGCGGCTGATCCGCTGGCCGGAGTTACGCACGGAGACTGCGCCCACTTCAGTCGCGAATTTGGAACGATTCTGGATGCAGAAGACGCCATCCCCGGTCGCAGTTATACCCTGGAAGTCTCCTCCCCGGGGTTGGATCGGAAGTTGACGAAGCCGGCTGATTTCGAGCGCTTCACCGGAAGCCGGATGAAAGTGATGACCAAAAATCCGGTGAAAAACAACCGCTATTTCGAAGGGCGGCTGGAGAGTTTTCACCACGGGCTTCTGACCTTGGATCTAAGCGTGGCCAGTAAAAAATCGCGGAAAAAAATGGGCGTGGCCGCCCAGGAAAAACAGAAAGTCGGTATCCAATTCGCGAACGTGGAAAGGGCGAATCTGGTGCCGGAAATTTGAAAGCCGTGGCCGGGGCCAGAGGTCGGTAGAAATATTTGCGGACAAGCGGCGGCTGAGCACTGGCAACAGAGAGCTGATTTTTATGGCAAGCGAGCTTTACAACACCATCGACGCGTTGAGTCGCGAAAAGGGCATCGATCCGCAGATTGTGGTGGCGGCGGTCGAAGACGCCATTGTCATGGCCACGCGCAAGTACTACAAGACGCAGGAAAACCTGCGCGCCGAGCTGGACAAGGAAACGGGTAAGATCAACGCCTACGCGGTCAAGACGGTGGTTGCAAATCTCGAACAGGTGGAAGATCCGCTGCTGCAGATCACGCTCGACGACGCCCGCAAGGCCGACCCCGGCCTCGAAGTTGGCGGAGAGCTGCGCATCCCCAAGGCAACCGAAGGAATTCTTGGGCGCATTGCCGCGCAGCTGGCCAAGCAGGTGATTTTCCAGAAAGTGCGAGAGGCGGAGCGCGACACAGTTTACAAAGAGTACATCGGCCGCGTCGGCGAGGTGGTCAACGCCACCGTGAAAAGAATCGAGGGCCCGGACGTGATTTTTGACATCGGCAAAGCGGAATCGCGCATGCCGAGAAAAGAACAGTCGCGGCTGGAATCGTTCGCCATCGGCGAGCGCGTTCGGGTTGTCATCGCCCGCGTCGAGAAGGCTTCCAAAGGCCCGGGCGTGGTTGTGTCTCGCGCCGTACCGGAGCTCGTGCAGCACCTGTTTCAGACCGAAGTGCCGGAAATTTACGACGGAACGGTGATCATTCGCGCCATCGCCCGCGAAGCCGGTGAGCGCACCAAAATTGCAGTGATGTCGAAAGACAAAGACGTCGATGCCGTGGGCGCGTGCGTGGGCATGAAAGGAATGCGCGTGCAATCAATTATCCGCGAATTGCACGGCGAAAAAATCGACATCATCGAATATCACGAAGATCCCGTCACCTTCGCGGAGAAGGCTTTGCAGCCGGCCAAGGTTAGCAAAGTCACGGTAGTCGATGCTGCCGGAAAACATTTGGAAGTCGTGGTCGATGACAGCCAGCTTTCGCTCGCCATCGGCAAAAAAGGACAGAATGTTCGCTTGGCGGCCAAGCTGCTCGGATGGAAGATCGACATTAAGAGCGAGGAAGAGAAGCGCCAGGAAGTGGAACAGCAGATGTCGGCATTGACTCCACAGACCGCCACCCCGCTCGAGAACGTCCCCGGCCTCGGCGAAGGCCTGGTGGAGAAACTTGGCGCCGCCGGCGTGACCACGGTCGAGGCCCTGGCCGATATGACGCCCGAGCAGCTGGAGGCGATCGAAGGCATCGGGCCGAAGACGGTGGAAAAAATCAGTCTGGCGGTGAATAATTACTTTGCCAGCCTCGACCAGGAGGGCGCGGTTGAAGGTGAGCCCGGGGTTG
>JASHRB010000088.1 GCA_030037575.1 Candidatus Sulfotelmatobacter sp.
AAGCCGCCAAAAGCTGAGACCACGCTCGAACCATAGCCAGTGAAGAACCTGGCTCACTGCTCGGCCGCGCTTTTCTCAGACTCGAGCCCTGGCGGAGGGCGTCATCCCGACGCCCCCGTTTGCACCAGCCTGGCGAGCCTCCACCGCGCAACGGACCGTGGGTATCTCTCCCCCCTAACTGAACAACCCTCGGCTGGAAGCCGAGGGGTTCAGGGGTTGTCGATGGGAAATCGACGGTCGTCGGCGATCTGCTCGCCTTCTTGTTCATCAAGGTATTCTCGGATCATCTCGTCGCTAATGGTACCTGAGCTCACGGCCAGGTATCCTCGCGCCCAGAAATGCCTCCCCCAGAATTTCTTCCGTAACGAGGGAAACTCCTGCAGCAGCACCCGGGAGCTGATCCCTTTGAGCCACTGCATGATCGGGCTCACTTGCTGATTTGGGCGATCGGAGACGAACAGGTGAACGTGATCCCGTGCGACCTTGTCGGACACAATCTCCAGTTCATGTTCCATGGCGATTTGGCGCAGGAGGTCGCGCACCCGAATCGCGACTTCGCCCGTCAACACCGCCTTGCCATACTTCGGCACAAAAACCAGACGCACCTTCCGTTACACCAAATCTTGCTTCGCCGGAAGGGGAGGGGTTTCCACCATCCCCGATGGGGACACTAAAACAGACACTCGCTCTGCATCCCAAACAATAATGGCTCCTCGGTTTCGCGGGAGGAGCCATTTTCAATCTGAGCCCGCTAGGGCGGTCACTTCGGATCTACTCGGGTTGCGGTTACTGTTGCGGCGGTGCGTCGGCAGGCGGGGCCTGGCCTTGCATCCGTTGTTCCCTCCGCTGCTGCATGGCATCCCATTTCTTCTGCTGGTTGGGATCGAGAAGCGCGCGAATTTGGTCATCGCTCGATTTGTGTATGTCCATCATCTTGGCGCGCCGGTCTTGCTGCGAGAGCGAAGAATCCGAATGCAGGGCTTCTGTTTGCGACTGGGCTGACTTCAAAATGTCAAGCACCTTGGCCTGCTGATCGGCCGTCAGGTCCAAACGCTTGGTCAGCATTTCGGTCCGGCGTTGCGGATCGAGATGCCCCCTTCCCGGCGGCGGACCGGCCGGAGCGGCCTGCTGATCGTTGCTGCCGTTGTCTTGCGCAATGGCGGATGGCGTAACCGTGTATACGAGCCCGGCTAAAAGCAGCGCGAGCAAACAATGTTTGAGCATAAATTTTCTCCTCTGAATCTGCCTGTGAACTCTTGGACGTGGCATGATTGTACAAACCTCATTATCCCCCTGAAGTTGTGAGAAAGCTGGCGGCTTTACGAACTTTTACCGTGAGTCCCTGAAACCCTAGGGCTGCCAAAAGAGTATCGTCCGCGGAGCGCAGCGCAATTGTAGATAAAATTTTACAGTCCACGGGGCAGCGCCACGCTATCATCGCATTACAGCAGGCCGAAAGTCGTGACCCGGGAGAATGCAACGGTTAAGTGAGCAGCGAATGGCCCACAGTCGCAAGCGGAAAGATGGCCTGTTGCCTCGCGGCTCTCTGCCTCGCCGTGCTCTGCGCGCCCGCGCGCAGCCTCCCCCAAACTTCTTCAGCCGCAGCCCAAGGCGGAAGCATTCACGGCATGGTGAAATCGGGCAATATGCCCATCCCCGGCGCCACCGTTTCCATCACGCCCCGCTCGTCTCCGACTTCTCCCTCCGCCCCCTCTGCGGGTGGCTCGGCAACAATCACCACCTGGACCGAGGTCGACGGCAGCTTTTCGGCTGCGGTTCCAGCCTATGGCGCGTATTCCGTCCGCGTGGAGATGGAGGCTTTCGCCGCCCCGGCCAAAGAAGTCACGCTCGATGCCGCCCACCCTTCGGGGCTGGCGAATTTTGAATTGACCCTGCTCTCACGCAGCCAGTCGGCGCCGCTTCAGCCGCGAAGGCAGTACGCCGGCCAGCGCGGATTTCAGAGCCTGCAGGCTTTGCAGAACATGAGCAATCAGGACAACGGCGCCAACCAAATGGCCGATATTGTTCCCTCCGGCATGCCCGTTCCCGGACTCGATCCCAATAGCGCCACCGAGTCGATCGCCGTTGCCGGCAACACCTCCAATCCCTTCAACTCCATGAGCGGCGCGGAACTGGAACAGCGCATCAGCGACGCACGACAGCAGGGCGGCGGTTTCGGCGCCGGCTTCGGCGGGCCCGGCGCCAGCGGCTTCGCCGGACCCGGCGGTGGTTTCGGCGGAGGCGGTGGTCGCGGCGGAGGCGGCGCCATGATCATCGGGCGGCGCGGCTTTGATATCAACCGGCCCCACGGCTCCATTTACTACGGCATTGGCGATTCGGGGCTGAACGCTGCACCATTCGAATTAACCGGCGAGCCCCCCGTGAATCCTGCGTATTTGCAGAACAGTTTCGGCGGATCGGTGGGCGGTCCGCTGAACATCCCCAAAATTTATCAGGGCGGAGCGAAGACGTTTTTCTTCGTGAATTTCAACGGCAAGCAGGGTTCGAATCCTTTCGAACAATTTTCCACCGTCCCCACTCTGCTCGAGCGGCAGGGAAATTTCTCGCAAACCACTTACACCACCGGTGCGGCGGCCGGCACGCCGGTGGTGATCTACAATCCCCTCACCAACCGGCCGTTCCCCAACGCGACCATCCCGAACATCAACCCCGTCGCCGCCGGATTGCTGTCCTACATTCCTGGGCCCAATCTTCCCGGAAGTTACCAGAACTTCCGCTTGGTCACTTCCGCCACCAGCGACAGCGACGATCTCAATATCCGCGTGAACCACTCCTTCGGCAGCGTGCCCATACGCGGCCGTCGCGGCTCCGGCGGACGCAACGCCCCGCGCAACAACTTGACCTTTGGCTTTCACTATCACCAGTCCGATGCCACCATCACCAATCCGTTCCCGAGCGTGGGCGGCAACACCGGCGTCCGCAGCTTCGATATCCCCATTGCTTACGTGCGCAGCATCGGCAAGCTCACCAATAGCCTGCGCTTCGACTTCAACCGCAGCCGCACAAAAACGCAGAACCTTTACGCGTACGTCGACGACATCACCGCCAACCTCGGCATTGCAGGCGTTTCGACGAATCCTTTCGATTGGGGCCTGCCCAATCTTTCCTTCACCAACTTCGCCAGTCTCGAGGATACGAATCCGCAGCTGATCCGCGACCAGACCTACACTTTCTCCGATTACGTCGTCTGGACCCGCGGGAAGCATTCCTGGCGCTGGGGTGGCGACTTCCGCCGCGTGCAGCTCAACACCGAAACCGACAACAACGCCCGCGGTTCGTTCGTTTTCACCGGAGCCAACACCGCCGAGATGGTCGACGGCCAACCCCTTACCACCACCAGCGGCTACGACTTTGCCGATTTTCTTCTCGGCTTGCCGCTGCAGACTTCGCTCCAGTTCGGCTACAATAACTACCACTTCGCCGGCGATTACTGGGATTTATATGTGCAGGACGAATGGAAAATGCGCAGCAACCTCACCCTGAATTTGGGGGTGCGCTACGAATATGTCTCTCCCTTCACGGAAGAAAATAATCGCATCGCGAATCTCGATCTTTCGCCGGCGGTGCTGAATCCCGCGCTGGGGACGCCGACGGTCGCGCTGGTCTTGCCCGGCCAGGTGGGACCTTTCAGCGGCCCTTTGCCCGACAGTCTGCTGCGGCCGGACCGCAACAATTTCGCTCCCCGCATGGGCTTCGCCTGGAAGCCGCTTTCCCAAACCGTGGTGCGCGGCGGTTATGGCATCAACTACAACACCGGGCAATACCAGACCATCGTGCAGCAACTTGCCTTTCAGCCGCCGTTCTCGACGGCCGAAACCAACATTCAAACCGTGCCCGGAGAACTCACGCTGGAGAATGGATTTCCTCCGCCCGCCGCCAACGGCATCACCAATAACTATGCGGTCAATCCCAACTACCGCCTCGGCTATGTGCAAATTCGCAACCTCGATATCCAGCAGCAGATTCGGCCCACGCTCCTGCTGAACTTCGATTACACCGGAACCAAAGGCACCAACCTCGACATTCTCGAAGCTCCCAATCGAACTCCGTCCGGCATTCGCATTCCCAACGTGCAGGCATTCACCTATGAAAACTCGCTGGCCGACTCCGAGGCGAACGCCGGATCGGTTCGCTTGCGCAAACGGCTCGCCCGCGGCTTTGCCGTTGGTGGCCTCTACACATTTTCCAAATCGATCGATGACGCATCGTCGATTGGCGCCGGCGCAACCTCAGCCGCCAGCACGCCCGGACTTGGCGCCGGGGGCACGGGCGCGGTCGGCGGAGGAGCGAGCAGCAGTTCTTCCTCCAGCACGGGCACATCCAACGTTGCCCAGAACCCTTTCGATTTATCGGCCGAGCGCGGGTTTTCCAGCTTTAACCAGACCCATAAGCTGACCGCCGATTATCTCTGGGAGCTGCCCTGGGGAAGCGACAAGCGCTGGCTCACCGCCAACTCGCCGCTGCGCGCGGTCTTCGGCGACTGGCAGTGGAGCGGCGATTTCACCATCGCCTCCGGCCTTCCCTTTACGCCGCAAGTCATCAACAGTGTTTGCGAGGTCAAAGGCGGCACCACCAGCACTCTCCGCCCCGACGTTGTTCCCGGCCAATCGGTTCAGCTTTCGAATCCTTCCATTGGCAAGTGGTTTAACACCGCCGCGTTCGTGGCCGCTCCCGGTTGTCAATATGGCAACGCCCGCCGCAACAGCATCATCGGCCCGGGAAGCAAAGTCTTCGACATGGCGCTCACCAAGGTGATTTCGCTGAAAGAATCGCGCATGCTGGAGCTTCGCGCGCAGGCCACCAACGTGTTCAACATTCCCAATTACACTTCCATCGACACCATGCTGACTTCGCCCACCTTCGGCCGGGTCACCGCCGTGGGCGCGATGCGTCAGCTCACCCTGACCGCCCGGTTCCGCTTTTGAGGAGAGCGCAACGGCCATGAGCTTAATTCAAAATCGCTTCCTGAGGGGCGCTCTCGCCACCCTCGTGCAGCTGGTTCTGCTGTGCCGCTCGCTGCCCGCGCAGAATCAATCCCAGGATCAGGGCCCCTACACATTTCGGGTGGAAAGTGAACTGGTGCTGGTGAATGTGACGGTCCGAGATAAGAATGGAAAGTTCGTCCGCAATCTGAAGCCCGAAGATTTTACGATCCTCGAAGACCACAAGCCGCAAAAAATCATTTCTTTCGATTTGGAGAACGTCGATGCCGTGGCCATGCAGAGTCTCACGCAAGTGAAACCGCTGGCCGGCGCGCCCCCGCAACCGTCGCCGGCGCCCAGCGCAACCACCCCGGGAACTGCGGATCGATTCGCTACTCAATTCAAAGACCGCCGCCTGATCGTTCTCTTCTTCGATCTTTCCGCTATGGAGCCCGATGAGATCGACCGCGCGGTCAGTTCCGCCGAGCACTACGTCGACCAGCAAATGGCCCCCGCCGACCTGGTGGCGATCGTTTCCTTGGACAGCGCCCTTCTGGTGAATCAGGACTTCACCTCCGACAAGACCCTGCTCAAAAAACAACTCGGGGCTTTCGGCGAAGGCAGCGGCCAGGGCTACGAAGAGGGCACGACCGGCACCACCGAAGGCACGCCCGATACCGGCCAGCCCTTTACCGCAGATGACACCGAATACAACATCTTCAACACCGACCGCCGGCTGGAAGCGATTCGTTCGGTCGCCGAAAAGCTTGCCCATATGCAGCAGAAGAAATCGCTGATTTATTTTTCCAGCGGCATGGACCGCACGGGAATCGAAAATCAGGCAGAGCTGCGTGCCGCCACCAACGCCGCCGTCCGCGCCAACATGGCCATCTACACCATGGATCTTCGCGGGCTGCAGGCTCTGGTTCCCGGCGGCGAGGCGCAAAATGCCAGCCTGCGCGGCAATTCAGTTTACTCCGGCCAGTCCATGATCAGCGCGCTCACTTCCAACTTCACAACCCAGGAAACTCTCGTCACCCTGGCCAGCGACACCGGGGGCCGCGCTTTTCTTGATTCCAACGATTTCACCCAGATCTTCAAAGGGGTTCAGCAGGACACGTCCTCGTACTATCTGCTCGGCTATCACAGCACCAATCCTGCGAAAGACGGGGGCTATCGCCGCATCGCGGTGAAAGTGAAAGTTCCCGGCGTGAAAATCGATTACCGCCGCGGCTACTACGCCTCGGCCGATTACAAACACTCCACAAAAGAAGACAAAGAACTTGAGCTCGAACAGGAGCTCGCCTCCGAGCTGCCGGCGACCGACCTGCCTCTCTATCTCAGCGCCGCCTATTTTCGCCTCGAGCCCAATAAGTTCTACGTTCCGATTTCACTGGTGGTACCCGGCTCTCAGATTCCCTTCACGCGCAGCAGTGATCGCGACAAGGCCACCCTCGACGTCATCGGCATGGTGCTGGATAGCCAGCAGC
>JASHRB010000008.1 GCA_030037575.1 Candidatus Sulfotelmatobacter sp.
CGAGATCGTGCTGCAAGGTAGTTTTTAGCACGCCGATGACCTGACGGTCCATGTAGTTCTTCATCACACCGAGCAGAAGAACCGTGCAAATGATCCAGCGGAAGCGGCCGACATTTTGGACCAATTGGGTCTTTGCGGCAGTTGGTGCGCTGGGCGCGGCGTTTGCGCCGGAATGCGACTTGGAGGTGGGCGGGGAACTCATAGCCACCCGGCCGCAGACCGCCGGTTGAAAAGCGAAAACCGACATTGCGCGTTCATTGGTTCACGCCGCTGGCGAGAAAGCCTCCGTCAACGGCCAGCAGATGGCCGGTCACAAAACTCGCGGAATCGGAGGCGAGAAATATCGCCGCGCCGACCAATTCTTCCAGACGGCCAAAACGTCGGACCGGAGTGCGCATCAGAAGCTCTTGGCCCCGCGGCGTGCCGTCCAGGAAAGCAGCGTTCAGATCGGTACGAAAAAGACCGGGCAGCAGGGCGTTCACACAAACGCGGTGGCGCGCCCACTCTACGGCGAGCGATCGGGTCAGCGAGGCAACCGCTGCTTTGCTGGCGCCGTAGGCCGCCACCTCGAACATGCCCAAATGAGAAGTTAACGACGCGATATTGATGATTCTTCCATAGCGGCGCTCGATCATGTGCCGGCCAAACACCTGGCAGGCGCGCAAGGTCCCGGTCAGGTTGGTTTCGAGGATCGCGTTCCACTCGCCCTCATTCATGCCGAGGGTCGCCGTTCGCTTGCTGATGCCGGCGCAGTTAACCAGAACGTCGACCTTGCCAAATTCTGCGCAGGCTGCGTCGAGAAGGCGGAGCAGACTTGATCGGTCGGTGACGTCGCAGGCGACGGCGAGCGAACGTTGGCCGGCTTTCCGAATGTCGCTGGCTACCGATTCCACCAGATCGCGCCTCCGCCCGGAGGGAATCACATCGGCGCCGGCTGCCGCGAGCCCTTGGGCGAGGGTGAGGCCGATGCCCGACGTTCCCCCGATGACCACAGCCGATTTTGAAGTAAGATCAAGCCCCGCGTAGCCCATAGTTTTTATTGTTTTTGCCTTGCCAGCCGGCCGTGCCGTAAAGTGCGCCAGGCCCTTGGCTGCTATCATAATCGAGGCCGCCCGCAACCCTCGCAGACGATACAACTCGACTGGCGCGGTGGTTGAATGGATTCCGCTTGTCGCCCTCCGCGTCCCACGCAGCCCACGGCTCGCGTTCAACCATCGGAGACGAGCCGTGAACTGACGGTGGTGCTCTACCAACGAAAGGGGCTCATCCTACATTCATGGAATTCGTGCGGCAAGGCCAACATCTCACCCGCATCCCGACATCGGATAGCCCATTCAAGCAGACTCCGGTACTGATCGAACCGGACAATGTTGCCCAGCCACACCGTGCCCGATGAAGTGGTCAGCACGACCACGTTGGGCAGGTCACAAGGCCCCACACAACCGCTCCTGGTGAGCTGCACTCTTTTCAGCAGTCCGCTTCTTCGCCATTCACTCTTCAGCCCTTCCACCGGAACTTCAGGCAAGCCACGTTCGACATTGCCGCAACAGCAACCGCGGCAGATCGTGATCTGCCCAACCACAAGGCGCTTCGTTTTGAGCGGACAATCCCGGTCTTCGTTCACGGGGTGTGATCGGTCCCCCGCATCTGGAAACCGCTTCATCGAACAGGTCATACAAGTCGTCCATTTCAAACCGTCTGCCCGAGAAAAAAAGACCGCGGCGATCCACATCCCCACGATCGCCAGGGCGATCAAGACCGGCAAAGCCCGCCCCTTCCGACTCTGGATCACGTGGGCAAAGGGCATAACCGCAGCTCCAGCTTTGCTACCACTTCGCGGCGCTCATGGTCCGGCTTCACAACTCCTGGGCAACAATCTCGTGGAATTGAGGATGAATCCCAACTCTGAGGTCACATGAATGAAGGCGGCCAGGAGCGGATGGAGAAAACCGAAGGCCGCCATTCCCACTCCAACGCTGTCCACGACCAACGTGCCCACAAAGTTCTGCAGGATGATCCCCCGGCATCGGCGGGCAACTCGCAGAGTTTCTACCAGTTTCGAGAGATCGCTTCCGATCAAGATCACATCCGCGCTTTCCCGCGCAACATCAGTTCCCGCTCCCATAGCGATGCCCACGTTGGCCTCTACGAGGGCTGGAGCGTCATTGATTCCGTCGCCGACCATGGCAACACTACGCCCTTTGCTGCGCAGACCGCTCACCCACTCTGCTTTCTGCTCTGGCAGGAGTCCGCCCACCGCTTCGTCCACTCCCAAATCCCGGCCAACCGATGAAGTTGCAGCTTGCCTGTCTCCGCTCAACAGAACGGTCTTCAAACCCATCTGTCGCATTGCCACAACTGCATGCTTGGCTTCCGGCCGCAAAACGTCGGCTATTCGGATGCTCCCCAGGACTTCCCCCGCGCGAGCCACATACACTTCCGACGCCCCGCCCGCAGCATCACTGTCTTTGGGCAAACCCCTGGTCAAGCCGTGCTCCACGAACAGCGCCAGACTACCCACAAGGATCTCCTCGCCTTTATAACTCACCCGCACTCCTCGTCCGGGCGTGTACGAGAATTCGTCGGGCTCCGCCAGCGGAATCGCAAGTTCCATGGCCCGTGCCACAACTGCCTTGGCCAGTGGATGTTCGGATTTGCGCTCCGCAATACTGGCAGCCGCCATGATCTGTTGCTCCCCGAAGCCATTGGCGGAAACGACTTGCCGAATCTGTGGAGTGCCGAAAGTCAGCGTCCCGGTCTTGTCTAAAAGCACCGTGTCCACGGCAGCCAGAGCCTCCAAGTACCGGCCGCCTTTGATGATGGCTCCCTGATGCGCCGCTCGTCCGATTGCTCCGAGGATTGCAAGAGGAGTTCCAGCCGCAATGCCGCACGCTCCGGCAACGATCACGACTGAAATTGTTGACCGGATGTTGTGAGTAAGGATGAATGTCAGAATTGCTGCCCCGAGGGCAAAGTACACAAGGTAGCCCGCCAAGCGATCAGCAATTTTCTGAATGGGAGCCCGCGACGGCTCCGCACGTTCCACCGCTTCCATGATTCTTCCGAACGTGGTCTCGCGCCCGAGTTTTTGAACGCCGATTTCCAGAGCGCCCGACTGATTGATGGTTCCGGCATAAACAAGATCCCCAGTCGCTTTCTCAACCGGCATCGCTTCGCCGGTGATTGCCGCTTGTTCCACAAACGAGCAACCGCCAAGCACCGTACCGTCCACCGGGATGCGTCCGCCCGGTTTCACGATGACCGTGTCCCCAGGTTGAACCTGGTTGGAGGCTATTTCAATCACCCGCTCATTCCGTCGGACTGCGACGGTTCTAGGCAGAAAATCGAGAAGACTCCGGATGGCTCGCCGGCCTCTACCAACGGTGAGCCCTTCCAATACTTCAGCAGCAAGAACAAAGCCGGTGATGACCAGAGCGGTGAAGAACTCTCCAATCGCCAAAGCGGAGAGAAGAGCGATGGTCATCGAGAGCTCCATGGTCATCTTTCGTTCGACGATGTTCTCGAGAGCCTGCTTGAAGATTGGATATCCGCCGATCAGCGTGGCCGCGATGCCGATTACACTGAGGTGCGGAAACGGCTCCCATAAACGCAAGCCAACGGCAGCGGCGGCTATTGCCACCAGGGCAATACGGACGAGTTCTGTCCACTCGGCACCGTGCCCCTGCACTTCCTGCTCAGCGCCAAGCTGAGACTCCTGGAGTGCCGGGGGAATCTCGGAGGGGCGGGCCGCAGACTTTTCGATCAAGGGCGAGGAATTCATAGAGCCATTTCCCTCTGGCGACTGTGAAGGCGGCTATTTCAAGTACGACTTGACCATGTCGATGACTTCCTCCGCCGCTACGGTCTGCTGTGAAGACGGTTTGTGTTTTCCCTCGAGAACGTGACTTCGGATGTGTCCTTCCAGAAGCTCGGCCATCAAGCTGTTCATCGCTCCTCGGGCAGCGCTCATCACTTGCAGAACCTCGGAGCAATCGCGCTCTTCGTCCAGGACTCGCACCAGAGCTTCCACCTGCCCTCGGATGCGCTTGGCCCTGAGAAGCAGGCTCTGCTTTTCCTTGATTGTGTGGCTCATGATTGATTATGTCCACTATACCATACCTGGTACGGTAATGTTGGGATTCGATGCGTGCGCGTGTGGGGACGTTAGGCTGAGTTTGCGTTTGTCTTGTGCCTTAAGGTAGAGTCTGAAAAATGTCTCCCAAGACTTCGACTTCGATGGTTCTCCTTGCGGTTCTGCTCGCGGGGACCATTAGCCCTATGGGCGTTTGCGCGCTCATGTGTGAACGCCATTCGCGAGCGGGGGCTCGGCACGACTGCCATCACGCTTCGGAGCCAATGTCGGGAATGGCTCACGGTCACTCAGGCATGCATCATTCCGTCATTGCGGCCGCGACTCTCCTAATGGTGCACGCGCAATCGTGCCAGAGGGATTGTGCTCTGGCTGAGCTGCTCAACATTTCAAGAAAAGTTGTTCCGCAGTTGGCGGCAGTCCAGGCAGGTGCGGTAGTTCTCGACGCCCCCCCCCAATTTTTGGATCGCGATCTCGAAAGCGCATGGAGTTTAGACAGCGGCCCGCCATCTTTTCCCTTTGCACACACGGCGTCTTACAGCATTCTGCGCATCTGAGTCTTCCCCTCGTCTTCTAGCAGCTTGGGCACTGGCAGCGACTTAAGGTCGATGGTTGGGCCATGCATCTAGCCTCGATCCACCATCCCGCTGAGCTTCCGCGGGACGATGGGGTCCACCAACATTTGAAGAGGAAGACCCATGAAGAGCAGACGTGATTTCTTTGCCAATACGCTCGGTCTCGGCGCGATTTTTGCGGCTGCGCCTCGCCTGTTTGCAGTTCCCCACGAAGGTCGAACTGCCAGGGACAGGAAACCCATGAGCCATGCCACCGAGCGCAGCAGCCGTCAGGTCGTTCCCGTCGAAACGCCCGATGTTCCGCAACTCCCCTGGCGCATGGACGGAGGCGTGAAGGAATTCCACTTGGTCGCCGAACCAGTGAAACAAGAGATTTTTCCTGGACGTGTGCTTGACCTCTGGGGTTACAACGGCAGCGCTCCAGGCCCAACGATTCAAGTGAATCAAGGCGATCGCGTTCGCATCATCGTCGAAAACCATCTTCCCGAAGCGACAGCAATGCACTGGCATGGATTTGAGGTGCCGGTCGAAATGGACGGATCGCCGGGGAGCAGTCAAGACCCGATCCCACCGGGCGGACGCTTTGTCTATGAATTCATGCTTCACCAGGAGGGAA
>JASHRB010000089.1 GCA_030037575.1 Candidatus Sulfotelmatobacter sp.
GAGCCACGCATAGCCGTACAAAGTATCGATATTCGGGCCGACAATCTTATCGGCCGGCCTCGAAAGGTGCTGCTTTCCACAAAAGCGGTTCAGCGGAAAATCCTTATGGCGGTTGGACTCGAAATACGATTGGATCAGAACCAGGGGGAAACCCCAGATGTAAGCATCCTGCGCGATGGCCAGCGCATCGCTGGACTCGGCCGCCCTCGCGTGGGGAGCCAGCGAAATTGTTCCCACGCTGGCACTGGCAATTCCCGCCATCCAAAGAAACTGCCGGCGGCTGATTTCGGAAATGTTCGACATAATGTCCTCCTTTTGTCTGAAAGGAAATTCTTCTCCATCCCTCATCAATTTCTATCCTTACAAAAACGACAACCGCTTCTATTTCGCAGCCCTTCTGGATTCGCTGCTTGAAGGCGTGAACCAGATGGGCGAACTCCACGCCCGTTCCTGAATTGTGGGCGGCACGTCACTGGGCAACGGCACATTGGCCCGGTGAGCGTCAAACGTGCTCCACCGGCAGGTTGGATTTTCGAGCACGCGAACGTAGTAAAACGCACGGTCTGCCGGCCTGAAATCCGGGTCGGTCCAGTTTGCGGAAAGCTCGGCCGCGCCTTCGTCGCTGGTATAGCTGCAATCGCTCACGTTGACGGTCGCTCCGTTGTCGGCGCACAGGTGAGTTTTGCGGTCTGGCGTCAATCCGTCGGAGCAAACGATGTCGTATACCTTTTCGAAGGTTTCACCGCCCTCCGCCCATCCCTTCACGATTTGCATTTTTGCCAGATTTGCGCTGTTGGGATCTTTGCTGGCCCAGGCTACAAAGCGCGGTGCTCTAGCCTGAGGCGGTTTTTCCGGGAGATCGCCGCCCATCGGCACCCCGGATTTGTAGGCCGTTTCGACCAGGTCGCGGCGCCGGTACAAATTGGAGGGATAATTCCATCCGCCGAAGAAACGAACGCGGATGCGGGTTCCGCTGGTGGCAAATGTTTCGCGCCGCTTGAGTGCGTCGAAAATGGATTCCCGCGTGTTTTCCTCCGCCCACACTCCGGCCAAGCCGCCGGGATTATTGAGCACAGCCTTGATGGGAAATTGTGGCGCGATGACGTCCCGGAGGCGGGCTCCCGCCGAGGAGTCTCCCAGCGATCCCATGCCCGGCCAGCTTTGCTCTTCGGTCGATCCGGGAGCGCTGGTGTGCGTGTCGGTGCTGCCGATGAAACCGTATTTAAAGGGATTCACTCCGTATTGACCTTCGAGCAATAAGCCCGTCTTCAGCGCGTTTCGCACATAATTGCTGGCGACTGCGCAGAAAGCGGTTTCGCCGGGCGGGCACGGCTTGAAAAGCTGCTCGAAATTGCACTGCTCGTCGTTTGTTCCCAGCCCTGGCGTACACTCGGAGTTGCCTTTGCTCTGAAAAAGCTCAATGATCGGCTCGGTTTTGGCGCGGCGAGTC
Source organism: Candidatus Sulfotelmatobacter sp. (assembly GCA_030037575.1). Taxonomy (GTDB): domain Bacteria; phylum Acidobacteriota; class Terriglobia; order Terriglobales; family Acidobacteriaceae; genus Sulfotelmatobacter. Next base: position 1,451 of record JASHRB010000089.1, read on the forward strand.
AATCCCTCGGTGGTGAACGGAGTACCGTCGCTGTTGTTGGAAGCGAGAGCGACGCCCCAGCCAAAATTGGTGTTGTGGGGAATGGAAATGACTTGGCACTCTCCGGTGCAGGCTTTTTCCAGCCATCGCCACAAGCGCTCGGGAGAGTTGTTCAAGTCGACGGCGCTGTAGACGGATTGGGGAACCTGTCCGCCACGAAAAATGACGTTGCGGTGCAGCATCCCGACGCGCTTGAATCCGGCTGTCCATTCGTATCCGGCAAACGTTGTGAATTTTCCGGGCTGGTAGAACTCGTCCGCATTTCTCTGAATCTGCTGCCAGATACTCTGCGCGCGCTGAAAGCATTTATTGTTTTTATCAGCGATGGTGCTGCTGCAAATATCGGGATTGCGCTCCGCCTGCACATCCAAGCCTGGCTGAGCGCGAGACCCAAAGCTCCACATCGCTTTGGCTCCCGCCGCCGTGTCCTGCGTGGAGTTGCGCAACGCTTCGCATAGGTCGGTCTTATAAGCCGGATCGCCGGGGTCCTGGCAGAGCGACAGTTCTCCCAGCCAGATGTCATGATCGGTGACGGCCATGAAATCAAGCGGCACTCGCAATTGGCTCTCCCGGCCGCCGGGAAGAACCACTGCCTCGCCGCGGCCGAACCGGTAGGCCATGCGCGGATCGTTGCGATTTCCCATCGAGTAAGCATCGAGCGAGTAGCTGGTGTGCACGTGCAGATCGCCGAAATAGGCGTTGCGCAGTGGGTTTGGCGCCGCCCGCGAAGCTTGCGGTTTGTCGACCTGCGGTCCATCCGCGCCCCAGGCGGCATAGGCCGCAAGCGCCAGCCAGGGGAGGAGCGAAGCGTATTTCATCACTTCCGATTTATCTTTCTCTCGTGGCACCATGTGTTCGTCCTGTGATTCGAACTTCGCGCTTCTTCTGCAAAACTGTCTGGCGTAGCCGCAATTTCTTTGGAAGATGGTGGGCGGTTACGCCAACCGCTCAGAATGTGTAATGCAACGCCACTTGGATGATTCGGCTCTGATTGCCGGACTGCAGACCAGTGACGGTTCCGAAAGTTGTGCTGCCCGCGGCAAAGCTCATGTTGGGATTGGCCCAGTTCGGGTGGTTGAGCACATTGAGGGCTTCCGCGCGAAACTGAAGGTTGGAGGTTTCGCCCAGGAAGAAGTTCTTCAGCAGAGAAGCATCGACCTGGATTGTTCCCGGCCCGCTGCCGAACGTGCGGGGAGCATCTCCAAAGGTGTAGGCCGGGTTCTGCTGAAAGGCTGCGGTGTTGAACCACTCGGCCGCGGTCCTTTGTGGGCTCGGCAACACCGGATCAGCTACAAGATTCGGCCGCACACCTGCAGAGTATGAGCCGGTGTTGTTCACCGCATCGACGACGCTGAGGGGCGTTCCGGTATGCAGCTCCGCGATGGTGCCGAACGACCATCCGCCCATCACTTCGTTGAGGGCCGTCGACTGGGGGGCGAATTTCTTGCCAGGCCCAACGGGCAACTCGTAGATTCCGCTGACCACCGCGCGATGGCGGATGTCGCTTCCCGAAAGGCCCCAGCGCGCTTTGGGGTTGTAATAATCGGTGAAACTGTTATTCCCCGGGAACCCCGCAAGCTCGAGATAACTATCGGCGTTGTCCTCGAATTTCGAGAAGGTGTAGTTGGTCTGGAACTGCAGCCCTTGTGAGTAGCGCTTTTGAACGCCCAGGTTCACGCCGTTATATTTGGAATCGCCGACATTGGGATCGAGAATCTGAACGTCCTGATACTGCGGAAATGGTCGCAGAGATTGCGCGATCGCCGGATCAGCCGCCACCAGCGGCAGATCGCCATCGGGAACCTGATTGATGGTGTATGTGGTGCTGAGGGCCCAGACCGGCATTTTGTGACCAAACGTACCCACGTAGGTGGCATCGATGAGTAAGTCGCTGCCGAGTTGGCGCTGAATGTCGAGGCTGGTTTGGTAGAGATAGCCGTTTACGTGGTCGTGCGCCCAATACGTAACCACCGTGTGTGGAGTGTAGGCGCCGGTGTAATAAGGAGCGGTTGGTCCGGGTTGTGCCGCGCCGAAGCCCGGCGTCAATTCAGCCGCTGTTGGGGTGGTCCAAAACACCGGGATGGAGCTGAGTTCAAATGCCGGGGTAAGCATTCCGGTGGACGAGTTGTACACGCCGGTGGTTGCGCCGGAGGTTCCGTAACCCAGATTGCCTTCTTGCGGCGTGCCTGAAGCATACTCGCCGGTGTACAGAATCCCGCCTCCGCCGCGCACCACCCATTGACCGCTCGGAGACCAGGCGAAACCTAAACGCGGACCGAAGTTGTTCAGGTCCCACTGGTTGGCATAGCGGCTGGCCCCGTTCAGGCCGGAGAAAATTAGCGCGCCGGCCGTGTTTGAGACCGGATTGATGGCGGTGGGATTGAAGGAATTCTGGCGGTTGGGATTGGTCCAGCGCGGCGAATCGACATCGTATCGTAACCCAAGGTTCAAGACCAGCCGCGGCATGACTTTCCAGTCATCCTGGGCGAAGGCGGCGTAGGAATCCGCGATCGAGTGAATGGTTTCGAACGAATCGACAGCCGATGTGTATACATTTCCCAGCAGCAAATTGACAACAGATCCCGCCGCTGTATTCGTGCTCGCGCCATCATTGTTAAAAGTGAAGGATCCGCCAGCCAGTTCGGGGAACGTGGCATTCATATACGACGTACGCGCTTCAACGCCGAACTTGAACTGGTGCGGGCCCCGCACCCAGGAAAAGTTATCGTCGTAGGAATTGCTGACTGCTGGAGTTTGCGTGTCCTCTTCTGAAGCCTGACCAAATCCCTCCAGTCCGGCCATGTTGACTGTGGGAAAGAAACTCTGGTTGAAGGTCTGCAGACCGATCTGGGAATCCAGCGTGGTATTTACCCCACCCTCATATTGCAGGTATTGCCGGCGGGTGTAGGTAATGCGTAACTCGTTGATCTTGTCGGAAGAAAAGTTGTGAAACCAAGTGACCGAGGCGTTGTAGTTGTAATCATGTACCAGGCCGCCCAGCGGATCGACCCCGGGCGTAGGAAACACGGACGCCGTCAGGGTGTGATCGGTATCGGCCAGCAGCCG
>JASHRB010000090.1 GCA_030037575.1 Candidatus Sulfotelmatobacter sp.
ACGACCGCTCGGCAAAATTCCGTAGACATTTATTCTCGGAAAGACTGACGAAGAAGGCTCTTAACATTTGTCCTTAGAACTTCATGCCCTGGAACACCACCTGCCCCGGTCCATCGACGGAAACAGGAAAAGCACAGAAAGTTGTATCACAAAGAGGGCCAATGATCGCGGCAGCGGCAGTTTTGTCCGCGGTCGCGGAAGTGGGAAGTTCTGGCACCTCTCCAACCCGCTCGCCAAGGGGTGGATTTCAACCGGATGATTTCGTGTGTTTCGCGCGAACTCCGGCTCCCATTTCCACCGGCGCAACGCGTCCTCGACCGATTGCACGAGCAGCGGGTGGCCGCCCTCTACGGCAACCGATTTCACCTTGCCATTGGGCTCCGCCAGCGCGTCGGCCCGCACCTCTCCTTGAAGGTTCATGGCGCGCGCCAGGTTGGGATGCTGGGGAATCACTTCCGTTACGACTTTGCGTTGGGCGTCGGTCGAATTCTGGGCGCCCGCTTGGACGGCAACGAATGGAGACGTGAGCAGAGGGGCCAGTGAAGCAACGAGGAACGAGGTTCTGCTTAGGGTGGTTATGGTTGCTTCCAAGATGACACGAGAAATACAATTTTTGTCCTAGGGCACGAGCGCAATACGCCCACCGTAATTGGCAGAGATATTGAGGTTTGTTGCAGAAGAACCGGTGAAGCGGCTCAGCCGCCGTGTGCTTCTAGAAATTTTTCGACTTCCAGCGCGGCCATGCATCCGCTGCCCGCAGCGGTGACGGCCTGACGATAACGGCGGTCCTGCACGTCGCCGCAGGCGTAGACGCCGTGCACGCCAGTCAGCACGTTGCTATGGGTTTTCAGGTAGCCGTCGGCATCGGTTTCGAGCTGGCCATGAAACATCTTGGCGTTCGGTTCGTGGCCGATGCCGAGGAAAAGCGCGCTGGTTGGAAAGTCCCAAACCTTTCCGGTTTTCAGATTGCGCAGCTTCAAACCCGTGACTTCCTGCTTGCTGTGATCGTAAACATCTTCGACGACGGTGTCGGTGAGAAATTGGATTTTCTCGTTTTTCTGGGCGCGTTCCAGCATGATCTTGGAGGCGCGAAAGTGATCGCGCCGGTGAATGACCGTGACCTTGGTGGCAAAGCGCGTGAGGAACAAAGCTTCCTCCATCGCCGAATCGCCCCCTCCCACCACCACGATTTGCTTTCCCGAAAAGAAGAATCCGTCGCAGGTTGCGCAGGAAGAAACGCCGTGGCCGATCAGCTTTTGTTCGTTCGGCAAGCCAAGCCAGCGGGCCGAAGCGCCGCTGGCAATGATGAGCGCCTGGGCGTGCACTTGATGCTTGCCCAGATGCAGCAGAAATGGACGCTGGCTCAAGTCGGCGCTGGTGAGATGCGCCAGGCGATATTCCGCGCCAAAACGCTCCCCCTGTTTGCGCATGTTCTCGATCAGTTGCGGGCCCATGATCCCGTCGGGAAAGCCGGGAAAATTTTCGACCAGCGTAGTCAGGGAAAGCTGACCGCCGGGCTCATGGCCCTCGACCACGAGCGGTTTCAGGTTGGCGCGAGCCGTGTAAAGTGCGGCGGTATGTCCGGCGCAGCCGGAGCCGATGATGACGACGTTACGAAGTTCGCTCATATTTTTCAATGTAAGCGTTAGATTGCGAACCAAAGATTACGATGCAAAACCGCGCTGTAGGTGCGGGCGGTGAAGCTTCGACACCGGCAGCGCAGGGGCGGACGGAGGCGCACCATCTATTTTTCTGCCTTCGCCTTTTGTCCGGATTTGGTTTCTGCCGATGCTTTCGCTCCGGGAATCTGCGCCAGTTCCGCCGGTACGGTTCGCCTCACCCCCAGCGCACGCCGGTAATCGGTGAGCACCTCGGAGGCACTGGCGAACAGCGGCTCGTAGACGCTCTGGTCCGGCGCAGGTCCGTTCTCCGCCGCAAGGCAACGCGCCAGGGCAATCGACGACTTGCCGAAGCGCTCGAGCCGGACGCGGCTCGCCGGGGTGTTCGCCGCCAGCATGGTTTCGGCGCTGCTGACCGCTGAGGCGCTGTCTTCCACCGAAATCTCAATCAGGTCCTTGGGGTCGCGCACATGCAGGACCAGCGTTTCCACCATATTCTGCCCATCGTTGCTAAACGAATATTGCACGCTCGAGAACGTTCCTGGCGCGGCAAACTCGCGGCGAACGCGCACATAGCTCGAAACCGAAGGCTTGTCCGACATTTTTGCGTTCTGCCCGGCCTGCAGAAAGTCGGGAACCTGATCGAGGGTCGAACGCCCGTGTGAAATCTCAAAGTCCTCGCCAAAAGCCGGCCTCCGGGGAATTTGCGCCAGCCCGACGGCAATCTCCTTCTGCTCTTCCGCAGACGGCGTACACACGTTGAGAACATTCACCTTCACTTGCGGCCGAGCGGCGGAGTTATCCGCTTGTTGGCAGATCAAAGAAGCCGGAATTAAAACGCCGGCCAGGAAAAAAATGAGGAGTCGGGGCACGGCAAGAATTCTAAACGATGCCCGGGAAAAGCTTAAATTGCAGGAAAGGCAAAAATTTCGCCTGCCCCCGACAGGCGATTAGAATTCATTTATGGCGAACTTAACTTTGGTTTATGGCATGAGGTTGCTTCCGTCTGAAGAGGTGGCCGAAGTGGGAGAAGCTCCGGTAAAGCTGACCAACGGCCGCCAAGCTCACGTCACCATGCACGTCCTCGAAGGCAGCAAAGAAGAAATCGAAAAGCAACTGCGCACCAGTCTGGAGGCGTTTTTCGATCTCTATCCGGAGATATAGCGGGGGAACGCGGCTGTCCCCGGTGAGCGATTCAGTTCTCGGGCATAATGGGCTCGCGCGCCCTGCCGTCGGCTGAACGCGACGGCGAGGCGGGAAGCCGCCATTCACATCATGCAGGAATTTTATTGGAAGTGTCGCGCGCGCCTGGTGGCCGCCGGTCTGTGGCCACAAGGCTGGATTGCGCGCGGAGCTTATTATTCCGCCGCGCTCGCGGTCGGCCTTTTCATTCTCGAAGTTTCCTTAAAGCTCATTTCTCCGGCCGGGGCCGAGAGCCTCGTTGGCTGGATTCGATTTCTGGTCTTGGCTGCGGCTCTGCTGTTTTCCATTGTTTTTTTCCGCACATTCAGGCGAAAGATTCTGTGGCGCCTGCGCAACCGCCTCATCGTCACCTACGTCTTCATCGGAGTCATCCCGGTGGTGCTGCTGGTCGTCATGGCGTTCATCACCATGTATCTTTTTGCCGGCCAGTTCGCCACCTTCGTGGTGACGTCGGAAATCAATTCGCAGTTGCGCAGCATGCAGGCGGTCAATGCGGCGCTAGGCAACGAGCTTGCTGCCCGCATCGAAACCGGGGCCAGGCCCACAGCCGATTCCCTCGCGGGATTAAGAAAACGCGATCGTGCCTGGGGCCACCGGCAGGTTTTTGCCTGGTACGGCTCGAAACCGCTTCCGCTTCCCGGAGCGCAGAACGAAACCGTCGCTCTCCCCGCTTTTCTGAATCAGGACAACAACCCGTTCGCAAAAGCGGTGCGCCAGGACCAGCCTTTCAACCAGATTGTTCGCGACCACAACGAATTGTATCTGCGCGTGGCTTCTATCCTCGATGTGGCAGG
>JASHRB010000009.1 GCA_030037575.1 Candidatus Sulfotelmatobacter sp.
GCGTGAGGTCGCCGTCGGCACCGGGGTAAACGCGAATCTTCGCAATCTTCTGAGTTTGTTTCGTGCTCTCGATCGGTTCGCCCAGAGGAACGATCGACCCGGCGCGAACGAACAGGGGCAAGGTATCGATGGGCGCGTCGACGCGAATCGTCTGTCCGCCGTGAATGCGCTCGTTCGTCCAATAGTTGTACCAGTCCGCACCCGACGGAAGGTACACAACCCGGCTGGTTGCCCCTTGATCCGTAACCGGTGCCACCAGAAATGCCGGGCCGAACATATATTCGTCGCCAAGTTGCAAAACTTTGGGATCGTTGGGAAAATCCATGAACAGCGCCCGCATGAAGGGCGCGCCGGTTTCATAAGTCGAGTGGGCAAGCGAATAAATGTAGGGCATCAACTGGTAACGCAGTTGCAGATATTTTTCCAGGATCGCTTCGGCCGCTTTCCCGTACGACCAGACTTCATTGAATTTGCGGCTGCCATGGGTGCGGAAAATGGGAAGAAATGTCGCGTACTCGAACCAGCGCGTGTAAAGTTCAGGATAATCGTCGTAGCCACCCACGTTGTCGCGGGCGTCGGATGGATCGAGCAGAGGCGGATGCGCGGGATGATGCTCGGCGGGCAAGTATTGCCATCCCCCGATATCGTTGGTCCAGTAAGCGATTCCGGAAGCAGCAACATCGAGCCCGGTGGGAATCTGGCGCTTGAGCGTATCCCAAGTGGGAAAAATATCGGAAGACCACACCACGGTTGCGTTGCGCTGCGCTCCGAGATAAGCGTCGCGCGAAAGAATCAAGGCGCGATGTCTGATGTCCCGGCGAAAGCCCTGGTAAACGGCCGCCGTATGCGTGAGAGGATAGAGATTGAAAAATTGGGTACCCGGACCGGCATGAAAATAGCTTCCGTCCGGCGGAAGGTCAGGCTCAGTTTCATCCGCCCAGATCGCGTCAAAGCCTTGGCTGAGGATGTTGTCGCGCATGGTCGCCCAATACCAGCGGGCGGCGTCGGGATTGGTGGTATCGATGTCGGAGCCGGCTAAGTCGTAAGGTTGTCCGTCGGTTGGGGTTCCATCGGCCAAGTGCTCGAACCAGCCTTTATTTTTCAGGAAATCATAATAGCGGGAGTCTTTGGTGAAGCGCGGCCACACGCTGATCATCGATTGCAAGCCCATGGCGTGCAGTTGCCGGTTCATGGCCGCCGGATCGGGCCACCGATCGGGCGCAAAATCCATCTGGCCCATTTTCGTGTAATAAAACCAATCCACCACAATCATGTCGAGGGGAAGATGGCGGTCGCGATAGCCCTCGGCCACGGCCAGCACTTCGGCCTGGCTGGAATAGCGCTGTTTCGACTGAATGTAGCCGTAAGCCGCTTTGGGCAGCAGGGGCGTCGCGCCGGTGAGCAGGCGATCGCCGGAGTAAATTTCGTCCGTAGGGTCGCCGGCAATCAGGAAGAAGGAAACGCGATCGCCGACTTCGGAATCCCATTCCACGCGTTCGTTGAATCCGGGCTTGATGGTCGTCTTCGAGGCATTGTCCCAGACCATTCCGTATCCGTAATTGCTGACGACAAAGGGCACGCAAATGCTCGGCCCGCCGGTCGCGAGATAGTTGTGCCAGCACTCGACGGTGTGGCCGCGATGATCGAGAAAGCCTTCTTGATTTTGCCCGAGTCCATAGTAATGCTCGTCGTTGGGCGAGCGGAAGATCGCGCCCACCTGGTAGAAGGGAGGATCGGAGGGACGCCGGTTGCGCAAAATGCCGGCATCGTCGTCTTTATAGTTGGGCACCGTCATCCACCAACCGATCATGTCCACGAGGGTTTTGCCGGCGGGGGTGTGGATGGTGATGTGCGCAGGCGGATTTGACCCGTGAAAGTATTTTGCGATGTCGACCTGGGTGGGCAGTCGTGGCCGAGATTGATTCGCCTGAACCGACACAATCAACCGCGAAGATCGGTAAACGTCGGCCTCATCGCTGGACTGATAGGTCCAATCGGTGTCTGACGGCTTGGCCAGAAATCCCCAGCCGGGGGCGGCCAGGGCGGCATCTTTGATCACGCTGAGCGTGACCCGAATGATGTTCGGGCGGTAGGGCTCGAGGGCGATGGTGCTGCCCTGACGATCAAGAATGACTCCGGGTCGCTGTGCCGGGGCGGCTGCGGCAAGCGCCCCGACCAGGACCGTTGCGACCCATATTTGCTCAAGTTTGGTTCCCACGGCGTTTCCTCACCCAGGCCACCCGACGGCTGTATGATGGCCAACAGAATTTATAAACCGGAGGGGCAAGTCACGTGGTAATATACCCTTTCGTTAACGTACACGAAAAGGGGTTTTTCCCCAACAAGTTCCTGCCCCGTCTGCAGGCCGCCGACCATGCATTTTCTCGGGATCGACGTAGGTACGGGAGGCACGCGCGCTCTGGTCATTGACCAGCGCGGGCGGGTGCTCGCCTCAGCCGCCGAGGATCATCAGCCTTTCGCCTCGCCCCAGATTGGCTGGGCGGAACAGGATCCGAGGGATTGGTGGCGAGCCTGTGGAATCGCGGTCGGCAAGGCTCTGCGGCAATGCCGCATTGCGGGCGAGCACATTGCCTGCATTGGATTCTCCGGGCAAATGCACGGAGCGGTTCTGCTCGATGAACCTGGAGAGGTGGTGCGGCCCGCGCTGATCTGGTGCGATCTGCGAAGCGAGAAGCAAGCCGAGGAGTTGACCGCAAAAATGGGCGCGGAGCGTTTGCGCCGGCTCGCCTCCAACCTGGCGTTGCCCAATTTCACGCTGACCAAATGCCTTTGGGTGCGGGAGAACGAACCGGAGAACTGGAGCCGCGTTCGCTCGCTCCTGCTGCCCAAGGATTATGTGCGTTTTCGATTGACCGGCGAACGCGCCACCGACCTAGCCGACGCTTCGGGGACGCTTTTGCTGGCCGTGGCTCACCGCCGCTGGTCCGAGGAAATGCTGGATTTCGTACAAATGGATCGCGCTCTGCTGCCGACCTTGTATGAGTCCCCTCAGATTTGCGGGAGGGTCTCCGCCCAGGGTGCGGCTGCCACCGGCCTGGCTGCGGGCACGTTGGTGGTGGCGGGCGCAGGCGATCAAGCAGCCGGCGCAATCGGCATGGGAGTGGTGTCGCCGGGGGCGGTGAGTGCGACCATCGGAACTTCCGGGGTGGTGCTGGCTGCGACTTGTCTTCCCGCGCTCGATCCCGAAGGGCGCGTGCATACTTTCTGCCACGGCTTGCCCGATCGCTGGCTGGTGATGGGGGTCACGCAGGCGGCCGGGCTTTCGCTGCGCTGGTTCCGCGATCAGTTGGGCGGGGTCGATGGCCACAAAGATTCCTACGAAGAACTTACAGCGCAGGCGGCGAACGTTCCGGCCGGTTCTGATGGTTTGCTCTGGGCGCCATATCTGATGGGCGAACGAACTCCTTACCTCGACGCGAATGCGCGCGCGATGCTGGTCGGTCTCACCGCCTCGCACACCCGCGGACACATCATCCGCGCCATCTTGGAAGGCGTGGCCTTCAGCCTGCGCGACACCCTCCTCATTTTTGCTCAGATGGAAGTTCCGGTAAAAACCATCCGCCTGGGCGGAGGCGGAGCCCGCTCGCCGCTGTGGCGTCAAATTCAGGCCGATGTATACGGCCAATCCGTCGAGACCGTCGCCGTGGAAGAAAGTGCGGCCTTGGGCGCGGCGATTCTGGCCGGAGTGGGCGCGAAGGCTTGGCCGACCGTGGATGAGGCGGCTGAAGCGGTAGTTCGCGCGGCCGGCAAAACCGTTCCCCAGGAACCTAATTTGTCCCTGATGAACCGCGCTTATGAGTCTTACCGGCGAATTTATCCGAATATGAAAGCGATTCTGAATGCAGAGCCGTGCGCTCGAAAACCCCTGCGGAGAGTCGACCGATGACCAGTCCCAACCCCTACCAGCCGCAACCAGAAGACAAATTCTCCTTCGGACTTTGGACCGTCGGCCATCGCGGACGCGATCCCTTCGGTGATTTCGTGCGGCCGGGGCTGCCGCCAAACGATCTGGTCTCGTTGCTCGCCGAGGCGGGCGCCTGGGGAGTGAATTTGCACGATAACGATCTGGTGCCCATCGACGCCACCCCGGTGGAACGTGATTCGATGGTTTGCTCCTTCAAGAAGGCCTGCGAGGCCAACGGCATCGTCGTCCCCATGGCTACCGTGTCTCTGTTCTTTCATCCGGTGTTTCGCGACGGCGCGTTTACGGCGAATGATCCTGAGGTTCGCGCCTACGCGCTTCAGAAAACCATGCGCGCGATGGATATCGGCGCCCAGCTCGGGGCCAGGATTTTTGTTTTGTGGGGCGGACGCGAAGGCGTCGAAACCGACGCTTGCCGCTCCGCCGGGGAAGCGGTCAAACGATTGCGTGAAGCGGTGAACTATCTCTGCCAATACAACCTCGATCGCGGCTATGGCATGAAGTTCGCTCTGGAGGCCAAGCCCAACGAGCCGCGTGCCGATATCTACATGCCCACCACTGGAAGCTATCTGGGCTTTATTCCGACTCTCGATCATCCGGAAATGGTCGGCGTGAATCCGGAAATGGCGCACGAGCACATGGCTGGACTCAATTTCATGCACGCGGTCGCGCAGGCCTGGGAAGCGGGCAAGCTTTTCCATATCGACCTCAACGATCAAATGCCGGGGCGATATGACCAGGATTTGCGCTTCGGCTCGGTCAACCTTAAAGCCACATTCTGGTTGGTGAAGTTTTTGGAAGATGTTCATTATGACGGCCCGCGGCACTTTGACGCCCATGCTTATCGCACCGAAGATTATGAGGGCGTGAAGGATTTTGCCCGAGGCTGCATGAGGACGTATTTGATCCTGAAAGAAAAAGCCTGTCGCTGGAATCATGACGGCGAGATTCAAGCCATGCTTGCCGAAATTTCCGGTAACGGCCGCGCTCCCACCATTGGAACGTATTCGCGCGACGGGGCAGCGCGGCTATTGCGTCGCCTTTTCGACAAAGACCGGATTCTAGAGAAGCGCTTGCCTTACGAGCGACTCGATCAGCTGACGGTGGATTTGCTGCTGGGGGTGCGCTAGGCCGCCAGTCGTTCATTCCCGAAAGCGCGGCTGTCTGCGCACCAAGGGTTTCGCCCTGCATCACCGATCTGTTCCTGGAAGACATGAGGAATAGCCAACAATGATGCTGCCACCGGCGATGGCCGTTCCCAGCCATCTGGTACGTCTGTCAGCGGTGGATGTGGTCATTGTGATTTTTTATTTTGCTCTGGTGTTGTCGATCGGCTGGTATCTGAGAGGCCGGGCGCACACGGGGGAGGATTTCTTCCTGGCGGGGCGGGAGATGAGCGCCTGGGTGG
>JASHRB010000010.1 GCA_030037575.1 Candidatus Sulfotelmatobacter sp.
GATTCCGGAGGTGATTATGTTCGATGGGTATTGCGTACGCGTGTTGGTCGTCGCGTTGTAACTATTGGGCTCGTAGATCGGATCCGTCGATGCAACTTCGGAGAAATTACCCGTTCTTTCCAACGAGTCGGGCACGGTTGAGATCAGGGTTACAGGTTGGTTGATCGCTGTTCCTTGGTAATCGGCGAACCAGAAGAGTTTATCCTTGATTATCGGTCCGCCAAGAGTTCCTCCGTATATATTTTGCCTGTAGGGAGCTTTGGGACCGGTTGTTTGAAAGAAGTTGCGTGCATCGAGCGCGGAATTGCGCAAGAACTCAAACAAGTCACCATGATAAGAACTTGTGCCCGACTTGGTGATCGCATTGATCACGGCGCCGCCGCTGCGGCCAAATTCCGCAGAGTAGGAACTTGTCTGAATCTTAAATTCCTGAATCGCATCCACGTTCGACAGGACTACGGACCCGCCATTGTCATTGGAATTATTGTCTATACCATCCAGAAGAAAGTTGTTGAGTGTGCCCCGGGAGCCGTTAGAGGCAAAAGTTACCTGATCGTACTGGCCGCTGCTGCCGCCTGTATTCCCGTTTGTTTGCGTATTTTGCCCCATGCCCGTCTGAACCACTCCCGTGCTAAGGCCGGCAAGCTGGAGGTACGAACGACCGTTTAAAGGCATTGACGTGATCGTCTGGGATGAAACCACCTGGCCCAAACTCGAGGTCTGCGTGTCAATAACCGGAGTTTGATCGGTGACCACGACAATCTGGCTGACCTGCCCAACTGCCATCTTGAAATTGAGATTGAGCCGATTCTGGACCCGGAGGACTATGCCAGTCTGGGTCTGGGACTGAAAACTAGGCGCTGTGACCGTTACCGAATAGGTATCCGGGTTGATCGGCGCCGACGTGAAGTAGCCTCGGCTGTCGGTGGTAAGGGCAGCTTGGGAAACACCCGTGGACAGGCTTGTAATCGTAACCTTGGCGTTGGGAATCACCGCTCCAGCCTGATCGGTTACAAGCCCCGTGATCACACCGGTATCGGTTTGACCCCACATCGGGGTGGTTATCAGCAGCAGGAAAGCAGACAGCAGAAGCTTGCGCATATTGCCTCCAAATGAATGCCGCTCATCCGTGCTCTGGGAAAGAGGATGTGAGTGCCATCTCCGCTGATTTCGGCTCGAGAGATTTTGGGGCGTTTTCCTACGCCGCGGCGGAGCTTAAGCCGCTGATCGGAAAAATGCAATTGAATAGGCATATTGCTGTGTTCCTCTCTGCAGGTTTTCGGTCGACCATTTATTGTTGCTCGTAGACGAAACGGTCTGAAGCAGTTCTCTAAAAGCAAAGAGAGCCCCCCACCAAAATCTCTGTGAGACAAGACAGATAGTTCCCATTTGAACTCATTTTCACTATCTGCGGTTGCCATAATGAAATCATCGTTGTTTACTTGTCAAGCGGAAAAAATAAAGCGGAAAAATAAACGTGGGTGAACGACACAGAAGTTGATACTATGTGCAGTTTCTTTGCCGGGGGTATATTCCTAGCGTATATAGACGCCAGGATAGCTTGAGCTTATGCTGCGGAGGAATCAGGCCATGCCAGAATTCCTCGCCGATCTAGAACAACAGCGCCGCGCCGTTTCTCAACGTATCGTGGAACTGCCCGACTTTCGTAGCGGATCGATCACCGCTATCTACGGCACCTGCGGCAACTGAACTGCCGCTGCCATCAGCCGAACCAGCCGCCGCATGGCCCTAACTTTCGCCTGACCCGCAAAGTGAAAGGAAAAACCATCACCGAGACCTTCGCCACCGCGGCCGAATTGCAGAAGGCACAACGGGAAATAGCAGCTTATCAACAGTTTCGCGAACTCTCCCACAAGTTGATCGAAATCAGCGAGAAAATCTGCCGTGCCCGCCCTTTGGGAGAGGATCTGACAATGTCGAAAAGAACCGGCGGAGGCACTTCAAGCGGAAATCAGCCGAGAAATAGAGCAGTTGCTCGAGCGTATTTTCTTGCAGCGGAAAAGACCGGTGGCTTGGATTTAAAAGCGGTCGAGATGGCGGTTCGTTCCGCCATGCACCAAGCGGGCGCTTTCACCCAACTGCTGCAGTCCGATCCCCCCGGCCCGGAGGAGCGGGAGTAGGTATCGGCACGGCCTTGGGGCCTTCCACGTTGCGGGCATTGAATCGCTCGCGTCAACCGCCGCCATGCCATCCGCCAAGTTTCCTTGAGCGCGTCGGGTCGATGCGCAGAACTTCATCTTGCGCATGGTCAGCCTCTTCTGCGGTAAGTGGGGACTCCACTTGCCCGTCGAGGAATTCTCTAGCGGTACCCTCTGGTTGCGCGAGCGACGGATGCGCGCGGACCGAATTGGTTTACAGGTATAGAAGCAACGCGTTGATCACATTCTGTATCTCGGCCCATGCATCAGGACCGCCGTCGGTCTCGATCGAGAACCAGCCTTTGAACCCCAGCTCCTTCGAAAGCTTGATCGCGGTTGGGAGGTTGGACCGCGGGCTGTCGTTGATGTGCTGGACGGTGCGCGCGAGCGGGTACAAAAGCCGCAGCCCCTCTACGCTTCCGATCTGGGGATTGGAGTAAGCTTCGCTGCCTTTTATCAGCTCCACCAACTGGTCCAGCCGCTCTCCACGAGGCTCCAGAATGACGGCGACACCTTTCGGCTTGCCATAGTCGACCAGGGCTTTTAACCCCTCGATGCATGGCGTCAGGTCTTGTGGCAAGTAACGGACCCCCTGATCGGGCATGATACTGGGGGACCCGAGCACTGCCGCAATATCGATCCACTTCTTGGTCAGCTCGATGGCGTGGGCGCGAATTGCAGGATCGGGAGAACACACGCTGATATAGCCCCGGTAGGCTGTTGCGGGCGGATCAAGTTCCACTATCAGGTCCACCACCCTCGATTTGGCGTTGTGCAGCCGCTGTTTGAATTCCCCGATATACGAAGGCTCCATGGAGAGCAGATTGATGTTGCACACCTCCAGGTGGTGGAGGCGGAGACGGTCTGCCACCGCTTCGGGGAGATCCATCATGTCCAGCTCCAGCGGCGCCGGTTGTTTGCTCCAGTCCCCCCAGACTTCCGGCAGGAGGCCGTCGAAATCGTTGGTCAATAGACTGATGCGATCGAGCTTGGCCCGAGTTGCGGCTTCCTGCGCCCCCGCCAAGTGGCTTGTGGCAAACGCGGCCGCAGCCACAGCCGAACCGAACAAAAAATCACGGCGATTTATGCAGGAAAAGCCGCGCTGAAAATCACAGGACCCCATAGTCACAACCTCCTTGCTGCAAATTCCGCTAATTGCCTTTTGGCTGAGCGGAGTCAAAACCAAGTTGTCGGAACCTGACGGCGCCGTAATCGCCCTGCAACTCCAACGAGCCGAGATTTCCCTTTTGACCATCTTGGGAGCGTTCAGTATACATCTGCTTTCGCCGCCTTTCGATTCGCATCGCTGCCTATGCCACAAGATGACTGGCCTCCGGCAGTCAGCCCGGCCCCGGGCTGTGTGGCTGTTTGTGGCGTAACCCTGCCATCCCTGCCGGTGACTGTCCATCTTTCACCCGTCTTAACTTAGGCGGACAAACGGCAGCGAACATGCGTGAAGCCAGCATGACCGGTGCCTACTCCTGCTTGAGACAGACGCTCGCTTTGCGCTCGCTCTGAATTCCCAATTGCGAGCTACGGTGCTCCCTCATTCCCTGACTCAGCCACGGTTCGGCGCTTCCTACCTACGCGGGCTCAGGTTTTCGCCTGGCTTTCTAATAGACCAGCTTGAGAGAAAGTTGCATCTGCCGGGAATTGTTGTTATTTGTCGAGTTGATGATGCCAAATCCGGAACCATTAATTAAGGACCTTGTTAGGAAGGCCGAGGTTGATCGTACTGAATAAGTTATAAAATTCGGTGCGCGTCTCCAGACCGAAGCTCTTGGCCAGAGCAGCGCTCTTCCAGAGAGCCAGATCGAGGGTGCTGAAATGCGGGCCCAGAGTGGCCCTGGAACGGCCTAGTGCCTCTTGGAACGTTAATTGGAATGGAGAAGAAGGATGCATTGTTGGCGCCCTGGCCGAAGTAATCTTCACGCACTGCATGATGGGTGGAAAGAGAAGGCTTACGGACCTCATCGGGACGGTCTGCGCCTCCGTCGCCATAGCCGGTTTGCTGCACGCCAGAGTAGACCGTAACGGGCAGACCGCCATTCCACTGGCCGATGGCGGTCGACTGCCCAGCCGCCAAGCGGCCGCTTGGCATGCTCAGTACGAAACCGCTGATTGAACGCAAGCTGGGAAGAAGCGGTATAGGCAAGAGTCTGACCGAGGTCGGAGTCTAGCGATTCGATGCAGAACCACACTTCGCAGGTAAGTCAATTGCGCTAAGGCCATGGCCGGTGAGGGTTGCAAGTAGCAGATTCTCGAAGAGCATCGCTCGGCGCTATAACGCGTTACAGTACGACGGAAGTCCCCAAAGGAAAACTGGATCTTAATTTGAGAGAATATGCTCTTGCCTTCGTCAATTTCTGCATCCTGATCGCACGCGGCAAAATCGTAGCGTTCGAAAATCGCGAGAAGCACAAATAGAGCACCAGCAGCGGAGCCAGAGAGTAAATCAAGGAGTTGAATAACAGGCCTTTGTAAGACTCTCGGACAACATCGTTCTAATGGGAACTATCAGGCGAAAATTCTTCTTGACACTCCCGGCGCGCCACAGCTACACGTTGTTTCATAGAGTTTCGTATGGTTTCTTAAAAGTGGCTGACATAACTGCTGAAACAACTCTATTCCGGAACATTGATGGGATGGACGGCGGAACTGATTATGGCTCACGGGCGGGGGCAGCGCGAACTTGCTCTGCTATGCGAAGCCAGACTGGTCAGATCCCCCCAGACCCTGGATCACCCATCCGCTTTCGACGAAAGCCCATGGCGTCCCCATGGCATGAGTCTAGGGGACATGAATGGCGATGGGAAGCCGAACATTCTAACGTTCGGCCCTCAAGCGCGGCTTAATTTTCTTCAATGAAATCCAAGCCGAATTTTAATGAGGAAGGTCCCGAGGAGTACAGAGATTGTCTAAATGGAAAAGCACCCTCGCTGTTAGCGAAGGTCAGGCCGGATTTAGCTCTGTTTCTCTCACTATTTCGGAATCGATTTGTGGCGGACATTGAAAGACCAAAAGAGGCGAAAAGAATGAGACGTCGGGCCTTTGTTAATGGGTTCCATCGCTGCGGCAGCGACCGCTGCCACTGAGTGGCGCAGGACATCGTCATCATGTGCAAGCTCAATCGCGGCAGCGCAATGTCCGGAGATTTTGATACGCTTCTGGGGAAAACGAGGGGTTGCAGCCAGCCGCTGGCGCCGGGGAAACTCGACATGACGGATTTTCCGGCCATGCTCGCGCATCGCTACGGTAATCACAACGTGGAAATGCAGCAGTTTCCTTTTCTCTCGATGGAGCGGTTCTTACTTGGGGTCAAATGGGCGGCTGCAGAAGGCAAAATCCCGGATGGTAGACATGCCTCTCGAATTGGATACGGCCAGTGGCGACGATAGCGGAACGATCACCACTTGTTCCCCCGATCCGCAGATTCGCGCGCATGCGATTGAACTGACGAAGCAGTGGATTGATCGAGCTGCAATGATCGAGCGTCCCAGCGTCATGGTTAATCAAGGGAGGACATGGGGCGACGATCTTACGCCGATTATCGACGCGCTCAAGACACTGCGCGATTATGGCGAGCCGGAAGAACGTTGCCATCATCATGGAAGAGCGGGGACACGGCATCCCTACCGACACGCTCGTGAAGGTAATCCAGGAGTCCGGGGTTCACGCAAATCCCGATATGGATGACTGGAAAGAGGAAGAAAGTATGGAGCGCGGACTACGCTTGATGTACCCACTTGCGCTGACAGTCAGGTCATGCCAAACGGATCCCTGAAAGATTCAGCCTTGCTGCAGCCGGTGCAATCTCGGAAGAGATGGGCTTCAAAGGTACATATTCAATCGAAACCGGAGGCCCTGAGCCTTTAGCCTTATGCCCTGCAACAGACAGTTTTGGATAAGTTAATGGATTATCTGCGATTAAAGCTGAGCCGCATCTGCGCGAAAGGATGTCAGTCTCGCCTGAGGATCAGGCACGCGCATCGTACTCTAAATTCCGATGGCCAGAGAGAAAACTGCATCCAGGCCGTACGGTAACTGATGGGAGGGGACAAATGGTGCAAATGCTTTTCAGATGGCGATTCGCGTTATGTGCGTTGGTTGCCGCAATCGCTCTTACGCCGGCCGGCCGAGCTGCTGATGCGGACTTCAATGGCCGATGGGATATTCTGGTGCACGCCAAGCCCGCCGACTTTGCGCAGTTTACTACGACCGCCGCATGGTGGTTGGCTGTTACTGGTGCGGGAACGCCGGATATGAAGATTCAGTTCGTTGGGTCTCCGGACGGTAGTCTGGATGACATAAAGATTGCAAAAATCCAGAATGGAGTACTGGATTTCACCTGGATACCCAGAGCGCGTCCCGGAGTAAGCCCGAATCCGAACGACCGTGCCGAATATAAGGTGAAGTACGTTCACGGCCGGCTCCAGGGCACAATGATGAGTCCCATAATCACTTTGACGTTCACCGGATATCATTCGCCGGAAATTGATGAACACGACGACGGCACCTGGGTTGAGGGAAAGCCAATCCACCTTTTTGACGGCGAGGACCTCAAAGGGTGGACGGGCGTCAATTCCAGCAAGGCAGAGGGCTGGAGCGGTGAGGACGGGATTCTAAAGTGTGCGGGCAACGCGGATGATCTAAGGACCGTGGCGAAGTATTGGAATTTTGAACTGCACGTCGAATATAAAATCGGTGAAAGGAGCAACAGCGGTATCGGTCTGCGCGGCCGCTATGAAGTTCAGATCGTGTCCGATTTTGGAAAGCCCCCGGGCATGCATGGCACCGGTGCGCTCTACACGCGAATTTTACCGAGAGTGAACGCGGGCAAGCCCCCGGGCGAGTGGCAAACGTACGATGTCCGCCTGGTTGGTCGTGAAGTCACTACGATCCTGAATGGACAGAAGCTTTACGAGAAGGGAGTCATCGACGGCCTGACTGGGATCGCCTTCGATCCGTTCGAAGATCGGCCAGGTCCGATAGAGTTGCAGGGCGATCACAACGGTGGTGTGGAGTTCCGGGATATCGTGCTGGTGCCGCTTACGAAACGCAACGGCCAATAGCGGAGTCAATGGGTTACCCCATTTTGCAGGAGGGGAAATGAAGTTGTACGTGTTGGTGGTGTTTGCCTTACTGACGGGTTCCATACAGGAGCAAGTCACGTTTGATCGCCTTCTTCACGCCAACCAGGAAACTCAGGAATTTTTGACGGCAGCGTCTGTACAGAACCGAGATTACTGGGCTACTGCTTGGCATTCGTCGATTTGTGGATGAAGGCTGATAAAGCCCATATGGTTTAGTTGCACAATCTCTTAGGAGCGAAGATTAGCAATGAAATATCTAAGATACAGCTGGAGAAGGTTTGCGAGTGCAGGCCCGATCGTTGGTCTTACCTTTGCTTTAGCTAGCCACGCACAGTCCTTGCCTGAAGGACCGGGGAAGGCGGATTTTCAACGCACTTGCAGCGTTTGTCATAGCATAACAGTGGTGACAGCTCGACGGCTGAGTTATTCCGGATGGGAAAACGTGGTTGAGGATATGATTTCTCGCGGAGCGCAAGCGGCACCAGACGAGGAGAAACAAATAGTACGTTATCTCACTGCAAATTTTGGCATCGGCTCGTTCCAGAGTTCCGCGCCTGAAAGCGCCGTACCGGAAGAAGCTCCGGTTCCCGCGCAGACGCAAGCGGCACCGGTTTTGGATGCTTCTCAGAAAGCACGAGCCCAAGAGCTCATTAGAAGCAGTGGCTGTCTTTCCTGTCATCGGATCGACGGCGAAGGCTCATATGCAGGCCCCTATTTAGGAGATGTGGGCGAGAATCATACTGCCGAACAAATACGCTCCTCGCTGGCTTATCCAAGCAAAGAACTGACACCGCAAAACCGGTCTGTTCGGCTGATAACTCAGGAGGGGAAGAAGGTTGTTGGAAGGTTGCTTAATCAGGATGGGTTCAGCGTTCAGCTGATCGACGCTTCCGGCCATCTCATGACTTTCGAGAGGGCGAATCTACGAAACTTCACGATTATAACTGCAAACTCGATGCCCTCTTACTCTGATAGAATGTCGCCCCAAGACCTTTCCTTGCTCATCAACTATTTGGAAAGTCAGACGGGTACGTTGCCGTAGTTTTCCGCTCGCCCACCAGGACTTTAACCACAGGCTGCTAAACTAAGGAGCATCGGAAACGTCCTGCCAGTAACCAATCGACTTTTGCGACAGTCGTAAACCCGTCGAGATCAGCCGCCGAGTCCACCTACAGGCTACACAGACACATCTGAATCGTCGCCGGACATTCCACTGCAATCGGTTCTCTAAAGATGCTCCGCATAGGTGGGGGCGCGTGCGTGAGGCGCCGCTTCCTGCATCACAGCGACCGTGGCAAGCTACAGCTTCTGGTGCGCCGGACCGTTTCGTCCGCTCCACACACCGCTTTTGAAAGCACAATTGTTCCTCAAACCTTCAAGGTCTTGAGATATGCGACACTCTCCTCCGTCAGGTCCCAGTAGTTTGACGAAATAGTTCTTAAGCCCGCCGACCTTCGCCGCCTCAAAAATCTTCGGCCAGTTAAGGCTGTCTTTGCCAACCGCGACCTTCCATGCGCGGATCCGATCGTTCAGGTCCACACCCTGAAGATGCATGGAGATAAATCATCCCTGGTATTCAGGGGGCAGGGTCACGAAACTCTTTTTCTTTCGCTCAAATTCAACCTCCTACCATCCCCGCCTTGGACGGTCTCGTGCCGCTGTTGTCCCAGACGCCCTCGCCGGACCGGGTCATGGCGCCAGCTTGGGAAAATCCGAAGCTAACTTTATGAGAAATGGAATAAGTTCAGGGCGTGGTTCTCCGGGAGGTTCCGCAGGTCCGCGAACCCACCTTCAAGACGAGAACACCACACGCTTACTCATAAAGCGTGGCTACCGACGGCGCGGCTTTAATTGGTGGCGAAAGGATCTCCCTGCATACCGTCCCACTGTTCCGAGAGTTCCTGCAACAGGTTCGTCGGAGGTGGTCCGTCATGAACAACGACCCGATAACGCAGGATGAGCGGAGCACCCGGATGGATCGTCACGGGGCGATAGCTCGAGATGCAAGGGTTCAGAAGCCAAACAGTATTGTGCCAGCGGGTGGGAGGATTCAGCGGATGGTCGAGCACTGCGACCCCAACCGTCTTTCTGTCGCTTTGCAAGCGTACCGTATAGTCGTACCACGGCTCCGAGGGCCAATCGCTTTCCGCGTTCGAATAGTAGGGCTCCGGAAATGTGACCTTGCCCCAAGGTGCAGAATAATACCAGTCTCCATACTTGATCCCCTGAACCGCGAAGCCGCCAAATGCCGTCTTCCATATGATGTAGTCATAAAGGGGGGCGAGCCGGTACGCAAGGTCGATGACATACACGCCATCGCGCTCGCTGACGTTGACGCGGTCGGTTTCCTCCAGCATCTTCTGACCTTCCACCAACCAGTCATTATGTATTTCCAGCTGCGCGTGTTTTGAGTCGGCGTGGAGGAGGTGGACATCGCGGTTTTGTATCACGCGATTCTCTCGGGGAGCAAAAAAACCCCATGCCCAAAAATCGGCCCGATGAATGTCAAAAAGCTCACCGGGAGGTTGCGGAGAGTCTGACGATTGATCGACCGGCGTTTGAAACTCCGAATTCAGGAACCCGAGAAAGATACCGCGATGGTGGGGATGATCATCGGGTGCAACATTTGTGACGGCTTCACTGGAAGGAGTCTCGACCGGGTGGAAATAGCCGGCACTTGGAGCAGTCAACCCAATATTAGTCGGCCTTTTCGTTACATAATCAAAGACTACCCGGCCATCGGGAGCTCTTACTTCAAAACCGTCGTGACTTTGCAGCAGCGCGTAGGATCTGTCGGGAGAAGCCTGAACTGGTTTCACTGGGTAGCTAAGAGAAAGCAGCAGCGCGCCCGCAGTGAGAAGGTTCAAATAGAGGGATCTCATACACACTCCAGCGAGAAAGAGCCGGTCGTCTTTTACTCAGCGCCTTCCATTCAAGACCTTCAAGACCATAGTCCTCTCGGCGTCCTTAAAAAGCAGCCTCATAAGATAATAGCAATGTTAATGCCTACCGCTCTGTCTATAACTTCAGCGCCGGATAGAAACTCTAATCTGGCAGAGCGAACGCAAACATCGTGTCGGCGCCTGTTCCTATAATGTATTGTTTCCCGTTGACAGCGTAAGTGATCGGGCCACTCGCATTGGCGCCACCCAGATACACATGCCACAACGGCTTGCCTGTCACCGCATCGAGTGCCATAAAGTCGCCGTCCATCCCCCCCCCGAACACCAGGCCGCCCGCCGTGGAGAGCACGCCGCACTCGGTATAGTTGACCATCTTGAAGTCCCACTTCTTCTCTCCGGTCTTCGGATCAATGGCACGGATCGCACCGTACCCTTCGGCCTCGGTCTTGTAATTGGGGCTCGCACGCCTATACGTAACGGAAGCGGGTGGCCGGACAGGAGGAGGCGGCCAGTCAGCCGGGGGTGCCGTTTCCCCAAAGCCGGGCCACCAACCGTCCCCGGTGTACATGTGCATTTGCTGCCATGGAAGAATGGGCCGTTTGCCCGAAAAACCTTCGTAGTTTTCCCAGACCGACATATAGAAGAGCCCTGTTTGGGGGTCGTAAGATGGCGGATAATAATTTGTGCCCCCTTGCCCACCCGGCATAACGAGAATTCCTCCCATCGGTTTCGGCCAGTACTTTGGGTCCTTAATCGGCCGCCCATTCTGCTCGATGCCCAGCGCCCAATTCTCCTTGACAAAAGGCTTGCCCATGAGGAATTGGCCGGTCCCCCGGTCGAGGACGTAGAAGAACCCGTTGCGATTGGCCCAAAACATCACCTTACGCGGTTTGCCCTGCCAGTTGATATCCGCTAATACGGGAATCTGTGTGGAGTCCCAATCGTACTCATCGCCCGGGGTGAACTGGAAATACCACTTTAGCTTTCCGGTATCGGCATCCAGTGCGACCACGCTATCCGAGTAGAGGTTGTCGAATTTGCTGCCGGGCGATCGCTGATCGCCATTCGCGACAGGATTCGGATTGCCGGTGCCCCAGAACACTAGGTTCGTCTCAGGATCGTAGGAACCGCCGTTCCAGACGGGGCTGCCGCCGTACTTCCAGGTATAGCCTGCCCATGTCTTGGCGGCCGGATCATCCGCGCTAATCGGACTGGTGTAAGTTCTCCAGATTTCCTTCCCGGTTTGAATGTCAAAGGCAGCGAGAAAGCAGTTTGCGCCCATATCGTCGGTCGCGGGTCCGACGATGACCACGTTCTTCACCACCAAAGGCGGGACGTCGAGCTGATAGCCCTGTCTCCAGTCCGCAACCTTAACTTCCCATTTCACGCCACCGGTTCTGGCATCGATGGCGAGCAGATGATCGCTCCATCCCGTGGTCCAAAACAACGTGTTCCCCTCGATCGCCACTCCCTTGTTGACTTGGTACATGCGTTGCCCATGGAAATCGTCCGGATTAAACGGACGTGAGAACTTCCAGTACTGCCGGCCCGTGGCCGCATCAAGCGCCACCACTTCGGTCAGGCTCGTCGCATACAAAATCCCGTCTACGACAAGAGGCGTGTTCTCCATCTTCTCGTCAGCGGGTGTGGTGGTGGGCCGGTAGACCCACTTGAGCTGCAGATTTTTGACATTATTCCGGTTGATTTGCTTCAAGAGGCTGTATCGAGCACTTGCATAAGTTCCCGAGTAGGTGAGCCAATTCTGAGGTTCCTGGTTGGCGTGAAGAAGGCGATCGAACGTGACTTGCGCCTGTATGGAGCCCATCAGTACGGCAAACACCACCAGCGATCGCAAATTCATTTTCCTCTCTCCTGCAAAAATGACCCTTGCCTTACCGCGCTACGTAAGGGGCGCCAGTACGATATTGCGGAACTCGCCGTCCGGGCGGAACTCTAATCCGGCAGAGCGAACGCAAACATCGTGTCGGCGCCTGTTCCTATACAGACACCTACGTCAATGAAATAGAGGCAACAAGGAAACCGGCTCTAAAATAGAACACTACCCCCTTCGACATGTGTGCCTCCCGAGGCATTCGATCACGTCTGATGAGTTCCTATAGGAACTTTATTCACCCATTTGCGTCGCCAGCTAATATACTCGTCTGTGTCGTGAGGTCAAGTGTTTCTTACAACTGCAGCTGTATGCCGGGAAATCTCGGAGATCTCGCGCGGATGTCGTTGGCGCTCCGATGTAAAGGATTGTGTGACGCAGAGAAAATATGAAAAAGCTAAGCACGGTCGTTCTGGGAACTGGGTTTATGGGTCGGGTTCACACGGAAGCGATTCGGAGACTCGGGAACGTAGAAGTTACCGGGGTTGTGGGAAGCACTCCGGACAACGCGAAGCGCTTTGCCGAGGAGAACTGCATTGGGCGTTCCACTGCAGATTTCCGCGAGCTGCTCTCGGACCCAAGCATCGACGCCGTTCACGTCTGTACGCCGAATTCCTTGCACTACGAAATGTCAATGGCCGCAATGCGTGCCGGCAAACACGTTCTCTGCGAGAAGCCATTAGCCTCGACCGAAGTGCAGGCAGACGAAATGGTTACCCTGGCGAAGGAGGCCAAGCTGGCAAACTGCACGCTCTATAACCTTCGCTCTTATCCTCAGGTCCAAAATATGCGGCGCCTGTGTGAGTCCGGAGAACTGGGCGAGGTGCTCGTCGTTCAGGGCACCTATTCGCAAGATTGGTTGTTATATGACACGGATTGGAATTGGCGAATCGAGTCTGGTCCATCGCGCACATTCGCGGACATCGGAACACACTGGTGCGACATGGTCGAACATGTAACGGGACAGCGCATCAGCGCCGTCTGTGCTGATCTCCAAACATTTCACAATACCCGCAAGAAACCGAAAGGCCCAGTCGAAACCTTTGCCGGTAAAACCATGTCCCCGAGCGAGTATCAAACAGTGCAGATCCACACGGAAGACTTCGGAGCCATGACTTTCCGGCTGGGTCCCCGCGCCCGAGGCGCTATGACGGTCAGCCAGGTAGCTGCCGGTCGCAAGAATCGATTGTTTGTTGAAGTTTATGGCTCCAAAGCCTCGCTAGCCTGGAATGCCGAAGCGCCCGATGAGCTATGGCTGGGGCGTCGGAATTCAGCCAATCAAATCGTCGTCAAAGATCCGACACTAGTCTGTGGTGACGCCAGCCGATTCGCTGATCTTCCGGGAGGACACAGCGAAGGATACGACGATACATTCAAACAAACGTTCCGACGTTTTTATCACTCCATCGCCAATCGAAGTGCGCCGATCGAATACCCCACATTTGAAGATGGCAGAAGACAAATGAGAGTGTTGGCTGCGGTTTTGGAGAGTTCCAAAAAATTGGTCTGGGTCGCGGTGAAAGATTAAATTTATCGCCGCGCCTCCCGCGTCCGTTTCACAAAAACTCGCCACATTAGCGGATTCTGTGTAACTAGTACAGAGGGAAGAGGGGACACGAAATGAAGCCGAAAGTCGGGAAAACTGCACCACAAGCTACGCGCGAAGAGGACCGCTACCTCGTTCCAATTGTCGCTAAGACGATCGATCTGCTCGACTGTTTTTCTGGCGAGAACGAAGCAATGAATCTGAAGGAAATTATAGAAAGAACTGGACTGCCCCACACTACGGCGTATCGAATTCTTCACACTTTAGTCAGCCGTGACTATCTGACGCAGAACGGGCGTCTGTACCGAATCAATAAATTGCGACGCCGATTGAAGTTTGCGTTCGCCAATCTTTCGACGCAGATCTCGCTTGCGGTTGAAATCGAACACAGTCTGCGAAAGGCGACCTCGGCTTCAGGCATCGACCTCACAGTGTGGGACAACGACAGAAATGCGAACAAGGCCATTCAGAACGGGGAGGAGATGGCTGCACGTAAGGTCGATTTAGCCATCGAGTTTCAATTATTCGAACATGTCGCGCCAATTATCGGCGATATATTTGCGCGTGCTCATATTCCCGTGATTTCCGTTGTCAATCCGCACCATGGGTCCCTATATGTGGGAGTAGACAACTACCGTGCCGGCTTCTCCGCCGGTTTGGCACTAGCGGAATACGCCGTCCGGCATTGGCACAGAAAGATCGATGCTTTGTTGCTGCTGGAATCTCCCCCAGCCGGCCGAACCGTGCAAAGCCGCTTGATTGGAGCCTGGCGTGGTCTGGAGAGTAAGCTTGGAACCCTACCTCATGAGAGCGTGAATCATCTAGACAGCGGTGGCAACAAAGAGACCGCCAGGGCAGCGGTCCGAAATTTTCTGCGAAAGCAATCGGCCAAGAAGATCTCGATTGCAGCAATCAACGACGAAACAGCCATTGGTGCGGCGGAAGCGTGCATGGAGGCACCTGATGGTCGGAACATTGCGATTGTCGGTCACGGCGGAAGCTCGGAAATGTGCGATCTCGTGGCGGCCCCCAAGAGCCCCTGCATTGGAACGGTGTCGTTTCATCCGGAACTCTACGGACCAGAATTGGTGGCATTTGCGCTGCGGGTTTTGCGCGGTAGTTCGGCGTCGCCTGCCCACTACATAAGTCACGAGTTCCTGGCTAAAGACTGGCTAATGTCGCGATCCAAGGTCGGCTAGGTTTTGGAGGACTCAGACCTTATCTGGATCAGGCAACAGAACATTGCGAACGTGCGCGCATAGTCCGGAGCAGGCTTCAATAAACTGACGCAGTGTACGTACCGTGGGCGGGAAAATGTCGAACTCATTTTCCTGAAGGCCAGTTTGGTCGTAGGCACGCGCAAAGTCCGGAAATTTCTGCAACAGTTCGTCGACAATCCGCGAATTGACAGGATGGTCGATTCTTGGCGTAACTCTTAATCCGCTGCCATTGAAGCGTAGCTGCCACTTGTGGGGCGGAGAGACGACTACGTCGCCGCCGATCATTTCGCTCCAGTGCAGGTGGTTGCGAAATGCTGCAGATAGAAGACGAATCCGATATCCGCGTTCGCAGAATATCTTGTACGTTTTCTTGAACACTGCAACGCCTCCCCATTCGAGGTGACCCGGTTCAATCGCGATCTGGTATTTCTCTGCGAAAACCTTCAACCAATCGTCCAGCCGTCCCACCATGATGGTGCAAACGGGGCACATGTCGGCTATATGCTTGCCGTCTCGCTCTCTGCGCTTTAAGCCACGTTCCACGGCTTCCGCAACTGCAATGCACTGTGGAACGGTGAAGCAAACGGTGGCATTGATGCTGACTCCCCGATAAGTTGCGTCCTCAATGGCCCGTATTCCCGCTTGGGTAACAGGAATCTTCACGATCATATTTGCGGAAAGATTGCTGAAACGCGCCGCTTGCTCCGTAATTGCCTTGGCATTGCGATAGAAGCGAGGGTCGGTTTGTATCGAGAGCCTTCCATTTTTACCTTTTTCGTCTACGAACACGGGAAGCAAGAGTTTGGAACGCTCGGCCGAGATTTCCTCAACCAGCCTCCAGGCGATTTCATCTTCTGTGGCAGTTGGCAGATCGCGTACCAGCGTCCGCAGCTTGTCGTTCCAGAGATGCGCTTCTTTCTTGAGAACATCCAGAACGATAACCGGGTTGCACGTGGCCCCAACGGCGCCGTGCTCTAGCGCATACTGCAATTCATCCAGAGCCGCCGAGTCACTCCATAGGCAGGTGGCTGTGGTTTGCGTCATCTCGTGCAACAAGCTTTTGTATACCTGCTGCTCGAGCACATCCGCGGAAGCGGTACTCATTCTTTACCTCCCTAAAGCGAGATCGCGTATATTCCCATATGAACTTTATCCTGCCGAGAGTCAACGGCACAACTATAGACCATGGGCGGTTCTGTGAACAAGCATTGAGTCACGGCGCTCACCCTGCCTTGGCGAATCCCTCCTGTTGGCTACCCTGCTCCGATGAAGCCGGGATAAAGAGTCATGCCGCCATCGACGTAAATGGTTGTGCCCTGAACGTAATCGGACTCATCAGAAGCGAGCCACACCGCGGCACGGGCGACGTCGTCGCCTTCCCCGATTCGTTTATACGGAATCAATTTCAGCAGAATTCTGTCGAAAATTTCCGGAGAGGTAAGTTTCTCCACATTCATAGGAGTCCGAATTGCACCGGGCGAAATGGCGTTCACGCGAATGCGCAAGTGAGAAACTTCCTGGGCGAGGCTCTTCATAAACAACGTCAGGCCACCCTTCGCTGCAGCATAATTGGCGTGCCCTTCCCAGGGGATTACGTCATGCACCGAACTGATCATGATGATTTTGCCGCACGCGTAGGAAATCGAACGATCTATTCCTTGCTTGCGAAAGATGCGGATCGCTTCGCGACTGCACAGAAAAACTCCGGTCAGGTTGACATCAATTACCCGCTGCCATTGCGCCAAAGTCATTTGATCGACTTTAGCATTGAGCTGTAGCGCGGAATTAGGGATACAGATATGCAAGCGACCGAATCTTTCAATCATGAACTCGAACATAGCTTTGACTTCTTGTTCGCGAGCAACATCGGCCTTGAAGATTGCTGCCTTTCCACCATTGTTTTCGATTTCCTTCAAGGTGTGGCGAGCACCTTCCTGATCGGTGTTGTAGTTGATGAGCACTTCGGCTCCGGCCCTTGCCAGCCCGAGAGCCATCGCCTGCCCCAAACCCTTGCTCGCACCCGTAATGAGAGCCTTTTGACCGACCAGGACTCGATGGAACTTCGCCGGTGGCATTTCGTTTGGCGGAGTATATTTTTGATCGTTCGGCATCGATGGTCCTCTCGTGCGGGCCTATATGTCTGTTCGCCCAAGCGTGAGGCAATACGCGTACAAGCATTTCAGTCGTCGCCCCGTCGGCCCGGAGCTGGGCCAGAAAGCGACAGCAATGTGAGCGTATCCTAAACTCGGAATGAACCGGTCTGGAAGAAGGCGGGGGCAGGTGCCGTAATTTCCATTCCTAACCGTTTTCACGAAGGTTGCAGCCATGCGCGCGCAATGTGCGGATTGCCAGCGGTATCCAGCCGGGCCATTTGGTCGTCGGTCAACCTCAGATTGGCAGCCTCCATATTTTCCAACAAATGCTCCTCTCGGCTAGCAGCGATGATTGGCAGAATCGCCGGTTTACTCTGCCGCATCCATGCAATGATGAGCTGATTCACGCTGACATTCGCTTCTTTCGCGACCGACCTCAAGAGTTCCAGTCTCGCGTCCGAATCCGCACCGCCAAACTGCTCCGGCAAAGCGCGATCGGAACGCGTGTAAGCCCCTTGCAAGAGCACAGAATAGCCGATCAGGGCGATGCTGTCGGTTCCCGCAAAATCCTTTAATTCCTCGCTAATGAAGATCTGGGGGCCGAAGTCCGCACCGTGACGCGGGCGAAGATAAGTATAGCGCTGCTCCACCACTGCGTAGCCGCTCCATCCATTGGCTTGGGCGACCGCATTGGCCTTGGCAACGCGCCAGATTGCGAGGTTGCTGGCTCCAATCGCCCGCACTTTGCCGGCCTGGATCAGCTTCTGAAATGCTTCCATGGTTTCCGAAATCGGGGTTGCACGATCATCTCGATGGGCTTGATATATGTCGATGTAATCTGTCCGGAGACGACGGAGGCTCTTTTCGCACTCTCGTTCGATCTCACGGGCAGTCAAACCACCGGGACATCCCGGATAGTCAAATCCTAATTTGGATGAGATCACCATTTCATGTCGGTTGCGCCGCCCGGACATCCACTCGCCAATCGTTGTTTCGCTCTCTCCACCTTTGAAGCCCGGAAGCCAACTGGCATAGAAATTGGCGGTGTCAAGAAAATTCCCACCGTTCGCAACATAGCGGTTGAAGAGCAGAAAAGATTGCTCCTGATTAATTCTGGTTCCGATCAAATCTGTCCCGAGTGCCAGAGCGCTGACTTCGATACCAGTTTTCCCCAGTTTCTGTTTGTTCATCCGCGGTAACCTCAACGGTCTGTTAGGGACTGTTAATAAATAATATTTACAATTACGCGGATTACCCCAACTGCTCGGAGACCGAAATCACAACACCTGACGTGGCTGGAGCGTGTAGTTCCAGTCACCGTGAAAGCGGTGAGGTTGCAGACGCAGCGCCCTCATTTCTTCGTCCCTGATCTTCTGCCCCGGTTCGTATTCGCGCTTGTCGAGGAGAG
>JASHRB010000091.1 GCA_030037575.1 Candidatus Sulfotelmatobacter sp.
GCCCGCCTACCGATGAAATTTTCCTTCTCCAGGTGAACCATTTTGGCGAAGCCCAATTCATACGGCGAATATTTCTGCGGCGGAATCAGCGCCTTTTTCGAACTGGTGTAATCGACTTCGATCAGCAGTAAGCCGGCTTCGGTCCGCGCCACATCGAGCGCGAGCATGCCGGCTGCGTGCAAATCGAACTGTCGGCCGTTTTGCGTGAGTGCATCCCACACCTTGACCGCGTCGTGCGCGGGAATCCAGATTTCGTAGCCAAGATCCCCGGTGTATCCGGTGCGGGAAATATCGACCGGAACGCCGGCAATCTTGCCGCGCGTCACCCGAAAATATTTTAGATTCGCGATATCAGCCTCAGCTACGGCTTTCAGCAGCTTCGCCGAAGTCGGGCCCTGCAAGGCGAGTGCCGCAACTTTCTCTGAAATGTCTTCAATCTGCACGTCCATGTTCAGGCCGTTTTGTCGGAACCAGCGGAGGCTGGGATCGGCGGCCGTCCAGCGATAGACGTTTTCCTCGAGGCGCGAAATGGTGCCGTCGTCGATGACTTTGCCCTCTTCATCGCACCAGCAGCAATAAATCACCTGCCCCACTTTTACCTTGTCGACGTCGCGCGTGATCACGCGGTTCACCAGCCGCGTCGCCTCTTTGCCGGTGATCAGATATTTGTAGAGCGGGGAAATGTCGATCAGTGCCGCCGCGTTGCGGATGGCGTTGTACTCGTGCTCGTGATGCACCTCGTACACGCTGACGGTGTAGTATCCCGACCACTCGCGGTAATTCAGGCTGTGGCAAAGAGGAAACGTGCGCTCGTGAAATGCGGTTCCAATGGGCAAAGAAGTGGCCTCAAGACGAATTCTGCTCGCAGCGGATTATATGCAGGGAGGCGATACGCGAGCAAGAGCGCGAATCGCTGACTGAGGGTCAGCGCGCAGGTTGACTTTATCGAATGCGTTCCGGGGCGCCTAGGGCAGTGCGCCGCGAGATCCCCGGGGCCGACGGCGACGGCGTTTCTGCCGCCTGCGAGCCATTATTTCCTCATAGCCGCGTTCCAGCTTACGGCTGGTTGTGCTTCTGTACTCGCGCTATTTTGTACTCCGCACACGGAAGCATCCAAAAGCATCCATCCGCCGGGCGACACGTCGGCTCTGCTTGCGCTACAATAAGTCACGAATGTGCCGCCTGCTCCAATGGACGGTCCTGCCTAGCGGACTCTAATCCGCTGTCGCCGCGTTCTCGACGCGAGTATCATGGCGTTTCCTAACATTTGAAACTGCAGACTCAAGCGAAAGCTAGGAGCGACAGCTTATGGCCAGTTCCAACTCATACGACGTAATCGTCATCGGCGGAGGTCACAACGGCCTGGTCAACGCCGCCTATCTCGCGCGGGCGGGAAAGAAAGTTCTCGTGCTCGAACGCCGCCACATTCTCGGCGGCGCGGCCTGCACGGAAGAAGTTTTTCCCGGATTCAAGTTCTCGGTGTGCTCGTACGTGGTTTCGCTGCTGCGCCCAGAAATCATTCGCGACCTCGACTTGCCACGCCACGGCCTCGAAATTCTCCCGCTCGACGGCACATTCACGCCCATGCCCAACGGCGATTATCTGTGGCGGGTGAACGACCACGGCAAGACGCACCGCGAAATCGCGCGCCACTCACGCGTGGACGCCGAGGCCTACGACGAGTTCGGCAAAGCCATGCAGGCCATGTGCCGCTTCGTGAAGCCGATTCTCAGCATGGTGCCACCCGATCCCCACACGCTCAATCCGCGGGAACTGATGAAGCTGCTCTTCCTCGGAAGGCGTTTTCAGGGCATGTCGAGCTATGACAAATACAACCAGGTGCAGCTCATGACCATGAGCGCGATCGATTTTCTCGATCAGTGGTTCGAGACCGACGTGCTCAAGGCGACAATGTCGGCTTCGGGAATTATCGGAACATTCTTGGGAGTGCGCTCGCCGGGAACCGCGTACGTTCTGCTGCACCACTACATGGGAGAAATCGATGGCGCATTCCGCGCCTGGGGATTTGCGCGCGGCGGCACCGGCGCGATTTCGAACGCGATTGGTGATGCGGCACGGGAAGCCGGAGTGGAGATTCGCACCAGAGCGGGAATCACGAAGATCGTGGTCAAGCATGGGCGCGCCAAGGGAGTGGTGCTGGCGAACGGCGATGAAATCTACGCCGATGTGATTTCTTCCAGCGTCGATCCTCGCCTTACCTTCAACAAGTTCATCGACGCCGAACATCTCCCCCCCGAGTTTCTCGAGGACATCAACCGTTTCAAATATCGGGGCTCGTCGGGCAAGGTAAATATGGCGCTCGACGCGCTGCCCAATTTCAAAGCCATCCCCGGAACGGGCGCGCACCTGCGCGGCGCGATTTCGATCTCCCCCTCGGTCGAATACATGGAGCGGGCCTACGACGATGCGAAGTACGGCAACTTCTCGCGGCGACCCTATATCGACATGGTGATCCCCTCGCTGACCGATCCTTCGGTGGCGCCTCCGGGTAAGCATGTGCTGTCCTGCTTCGTGCAGTACGCGCCCTACAAACTGCGCCCCGGACTCAACTGGGACGAGCAGAAGGAAGCCTTTGGCGACGCCGTCGTGAACACGATTGCGGAGTATGCGCCGAATATCAAAGACGTCATTCGCCACCGGCAAGTGGTGACCCCGCTCGATCTTGAGCGCGAGTGGGGATTGAGCGAGGGCAATATTTTCCAGGGCGAGCTCTCGCTCGAGCAGCTTTTCTTCCTGCGTCCCGCCCCCGGTTACGCGCGCTTCCGCACGCCGATTCGAAACTTATACATGTGCGGATCGGCAACGCATCCCGGAGGCGGAATCATGGGGGCGCCGGGACGATTGGCGGCGCTGGAA
>JASHRB010000092.1 GCA_030037575.1 Candidatus Sulfotelmatobacter sp.
CTGCCGCACTCCACACGCGAATTGTTTGACCGCCACGCTCTCGAGGAAACTCCAAAATCTGACGATCAGGTGTTTCATCGTTCACGTTTCTGGACCATTCTTTTGAACCGAGCAGTTGTGGAACATGCGCGCACTGCTGCCGAGCGTGCTGGCTTCGCCGTGCATATTGATAACTCCTGTGACGATCAGGATTACGCCGTCGCCGCCGAGCACCTGCTCAAGCGTCTGCGCGAGCTGCGCCAGAAATCTCAGCGCGTCTGTTTGCTTTCGGGCGGTGAGGTCACAGTAAGAGTCACTGATGGCGGCATCGGTGGCCGCAACCAACAATTCGCTCTCGCTTGCGCCGCAAAAATTGCCCAAGAGAATATTACGGTACTAAGTGCCGGCACCGATGGCATTGACGGGAACAGCCCGGCCGCCGGCGCTGTGGTGGATGGCGGCACGCTTGCTCGCGCTCATGCCCGTCGCCTCAATGCTGATTCCGCGCTGGCGAAATTCGATGCCTATCCTTTTTTCTCCGCTCTGGGCGATTCGATTGAAACCGGTCCAACGGGGAATAATCTGCGCGACCTGCGAGTTCTGCTGGCCTATTAAGCACGTAAACACGGCGAGTTGGCGGTATGAAACTTTATTTGTAGCGCAGCATCTTGCTAAGCAGGTTATGTCCATAGAAAACACTCCTGTCGTTCCACCCGCCGGCGATCCCGTCTGCGGAATGAATGTGAACCCGGCGACCGCCGAAAATGCGTGTGAGCATGAAGGGAGGAAATACTATTTCTGCTGCACCGGCTGCGCGGAAAAGTTCAAGGCCGACCCCGCGAAATATCTCGGCAAAAAGCCAACCGTTCAGTCTCCCGGATTGGTCATGCTGGCTGCGCCGGTAGCATCATCGGCGGCGCACGGTCATGCTCCATCTCATTCAGCTCCGGGGCAAAAACCAACTCCGGCTGGCGAACACACTGCCTACGTCTGCCTGATGTGTCCTGAAGTGCGCGAATCGAAGCCCGGACCTTGTCCCTTGTGCGGAATGGCTCTCGAACCCGAAGTTCCGATTCACTCCCCGCGCACCGAATACGTGTGTCCCATGCATCCTGAAATCGTTCGCTTCGAGGCGGTCTCGTGTCCGATCTGCGGCATGGCGCTGGAGCCGCGTACGGTCGTGGCGGCCGAACAAAATACCGAGCTAGGCGACATGACTCGCCGTTTCTGGGTGAGCCTCGTGCTCACCATCCTGCTTGTTGTAGTTGCCCTGTACGGAATGATCCCCGGCCTCGGAATACGGCCAGCATCCGAGTCCGGAGTCGCATCCCCTTGGCTCGAATTCCTTCTCGCCACTCCCGTGGTTCTCTGGGCAGGCCGGCCCTTCTTTCAGCGTTTCTGGACTTCGCTCGTGAATCGCAGTCCGAACATGTTCACGCTGATCGGCCTCGGCACCGGCGTGGCCTACTCCTATAGCCTCGTCGCGACCATCGCGCCGCGAATCTTTCCCGCATCGCCGCGAACGATCTCGGGCTTTCCCGATGTTTACTTCGAATCGGCTGCCGCCATCACCACTCTCGTTCTCCTTGGCCAAGTCATGGAGCTTCGCGCCCGTATCCGTAGCGGCGCCGCCATTCGCGCTCTGCTCGACCTGAGTGCAAAAACCGCGCGCCTCCTCCTCGCGGACAAGCGCACGGGCGAGTTTACGGAAAAAGATATTCCGCTCGATCAAGTCCGTCCCGGCGATCGGCTCCGCGTTCGTCCTGGCGAAAGAATCCCTGTCGACGGAGTCATCCTGGAAGGCCGCAGCTCCATCGACGAATCGATGATCACCGGCGAATCGCTCGCCGTCGAAAAATCGGCGGAAAGCAAAGTCATGGGCGCAACC
The DNA here is from genome assembly GCA_030037575.1 of Candidatus Sulfotelmatobacter sp. GTDB lineage: Bacteria > Acidobacteriota > Terriglobia > Terriglobales > Acidobacteriaceae > Sulfotelmatobacter. The sequence continues at coordinate 1,868 of JASHRB010000092.1, forward strand.
ATCAACGGCAGCGGATCCTTCATCATGCGTGCCGAACGCGTGGGCGGCGAAACCGTGCTCGCGCGCATCGTTCAATTGGTCGGACAAGCGCAGCGCAGCCGCGCGCCCATCCAACAACTCGCCGACCGCGTCTCGCAATGGTTCGTACCCGCGGTGGTTGCGGTCGCCGTCGTTACATTTCTCGCTTGGCTGCTCTTTGGTCCACCGCCCCATCTTGGGCACGCGCTTGTGAATGCCGTCGCGGTTCTCATCATCGCGTGCCCTTGCGCTCTCGGCCTCGCCACTCCGATGGCTATCATGGTCGGAGTCGGCCGCGGCGCCCGCGCCGGAGTTCTCATCAAGAACGCCGAAGCGCTCGAAGTTCTCGAAAAAGTCGACACGCTGCTTTTCGATAAGACCGGCACCCTCACCGAAGGCAAGCCCAAGCTCGCGAGTTTTGCGGCGCAGCCATCCGCGGAGAGCGATGAGGTTCTTCGTCTAGCCGCGAGTCTCGAGCGCTCCAGCGAACACCCCCTGGCCGCGGCCATTGTGCAGGGAGCGACGGAGCGCGGCCTCAAATTCTCCCAGCCCACCGAAGTCAACATCGTTGCCGGTAAAGGCATTCAGGGCGTCGTCGAGGGAAAGCGGATCGCTGTCGGCAATGCAGCGATGATGATGGAAGTCGGCGCTTTCAAAGCCGGAGACGGCATTATTCACGGCGAGACTCTAGGCGGAACGGTGTTCTTCGTCGCTATCGATGGCAAGTACGTGGGCAGCGGGAGCGTCGCGGATCGCCTCAAAGCCACAACTCCCGATGCTCTCCGACAACTCAAAAGCCAGCACCTTCGCCTTGTTATGCTCACCGGCGACAATCGCCGCGCTGCCGAAGAAATTGCGCGCCAACTTGGCATCGACGAATTCGAATCCGAAGTCCTGCCCGAACAAAAACTCGAAATCGTGCGCAAGCTGCAACAGCAGGGAAGAGTCGTCGCCGTGGCCGGAGACGGTATCAATGACGCGCCGGCCCTGGCGCAAGCCGATGTTGGCATCGCCATGGGCACCGGCACCGACGTTGCCATGGAAAGCGGCGGCATCACCCTGGTGAAAGGCGATGTCTCGGCGATCGTGCGCGCGCGCAAACTCAGTCAGGCGACCATGCGCAACATCCGCCAGAATTTGTTTTTCGCTTTTATCTACAACGCGGTTGGCGTGCCCGTCGCCGCCGGCGTGCTCTATCCATTTTTCGGCTTATTGTTGAGCCCAGTTTTCGCAGCCGCGGCCATGAGCTTCAGTTCGGTTTCGGTGATTGCGAATGCGTTGCGGCTGAGGAAGGTCTATCTCTAGCCCTGGCCCCCGGCCCACAGCTTCCCCAAATACTCGATCACATCAGGCTCGGTCCAATCCACCGCGCCGATGAACTTTCGCCGCACAATTCCGTTGCGGTCGATGATATACGTTTCGGGGAACTTGAACGTCCCATACAGTTCGTTGCTCTTCTGCTCGGCGTCGCGCACCGAAAGCAGATTCACGTGATGGTCCTCTAGGAACTGCCGGTAGGCGCTGGCATCTGCGTCGACGCTGATGGCCAGCACGGTCACGCCCTTGTTCTTCATTTTCTGCTGCATCTCAACCAGCGACGGCATCTCCTCGATGCAGGGCGGACACCAGGTCGCCCAGAAATTCAGCACCACAATCCGGCCCTTGAGTTGGCTCAACGTAACCGAATGCTGCGCGTCGCGGACCGTAAAATCGGGGGCAGCCAGGCCGATGCGCGCCGGCCGCGACCGGTCGTAGCAACCGGAAAGCCCCAAAACCAGACATGCAACAAAGAGCGGGGAGAGGAAGCGAACTGCGTTTCGCACCTAGCTATAATAATAGATCGGCCATGGATGCGGCACACACCGATCGCGATGGGGTTCACGTCTCCGTCATCATTCCCGCCCGCAACGAAGAAGCCGCTCTCGCCTCTTGTCTGCGATCTTTGATTGCTCAAGCCGGCATAGCCTTCGAAATCATCGTCGTCGACGATCACTCGACCGACCGCACCCGCGAGATCGCAGCCTCATTTCCTCGGGTTCAGGTGATCGAAGCGCCGCCGCTCCTTTCGGGATGGGCCGGCAAAAACAACGCCGTCGCCGCTGGTGCTCGCGAGGCTCGCGGCCGCTGGCTGCTTTTCACCGACGCGGACACGGTTCACTTGCCTGGCTCTCTCGCGCGCGCCGTGGCTGAGGCCAGCCGTCACGGCGCCTCCCTGCTGTCGTATTCTCCGCAGCAAATCGTGGAGAGTTTTTGCGAGAAGGCGGTGATGCCGGTGATTTTCGCGGATCTGGCCGCAACGTACAGCCCCCTGCGCGTAAGCGATCCGAAATCTCCCATCGCCGCTGCCAACGGCCAATATATTTTGATTACCCGCGAAGCCTACGACGCGGTCGGCGGGCACGCCGCCATTGCCGGCGAAATTCTCGAAGACGTGGCGCTCGCCCGCACCGTGAAGCGCTCGGGTCGAAAGATATTCTTCCGCTACGGAGCCGACGCGGTTTGCACGCGCATGTACCGTAGCTTTTCTCAGCTCCGCGAAGGCTGGACGAAAAACTTGGCCTTGCTTTTTTCGCATCCGCGCCGACTCGCCGCGCTGCGAACTTTCGAATTTGTGCTGATCCTCTCCAGTTCGGCGATTTCGATTGATGGTCTGCTTCATCGGCATTGGCTATCGTCGTCGCTTACAGCGGTATTAGCGGCGGTTTTGTACGCGAAGTTTCTGGCGCGAATCCGCGAAGCCCGGTTTCGCTCGGATGCAAACGTGCTGGCTCTGTTGGGCCTTCCGCTATTTTCCTATGGGCTGCTTCGCTCGAAGCATTTACACGAGCAGGGCGCGGTTTCCTGGAAAGGCCGCACGTATTCCAATTTCAGTTCGCAGAGTGCGGCTTCTTATCGCAGACCGAGTGAAACAAGCGAAAGGCGATCACTGGCGATCGACAACTGAGAACTGATTTCATGCTCTACCTGACCCGCAAAGCCGAATTCGCCGCATCGCACTATTACCACAATCCTGAATTCACGCCCGAAGAAAACCGCCGCATCTTCGGCAAGTGCAACAACCCCAACGGCCACGGACATAATTACACCCTCGAAGTCACGGTGAAAGGTGAAGTCGATCCACGCTCTGGATTCGTGGTTGATCTCAAGCAGCTCAAAGAAACCATGCACCGCGAAGTTCTCGATGCCATGGACCATCGCTTCCTGAACAAAGAAGTCCCTGAATTCGCCCAACAAGTTCCGACCACGGAAAACATCGCGATCGCCATCTGGCGGCGGCTCGCGAACAAGCTCAATCATGCCAAGCTACACCGTGTTCGTGTCTACGAAACTCCCGATCTGTTCGTCGAATTCTACGGAGAGGAGTGAAAATTATTGTTGATTGCTGAATAAAATCAGCGGGCTTGTGCCGACTGCCGAAACCATGCATGGTTTTCCATCAACAATCAGAAATCGACAATCAAGACTTTCTCTATGAAAGCCCACCTCTCCCGCCGCTATCTTTTTTCCGCGTCCCACCGTCTGCACAGTGACTCCATGTCGCCTGCAGAAAATCAATCGACCTACGGCAAATGCAACAATCCCTACGGACACGGCCACAACTACACGATTCAGATCACCGTCAGCGGCCGAGTGGACCCGAAAACCGGTATGGTATGCAATCTTGCCGACCTTGACGTTTTCATCGAAAGGGAAGTGCTTGCGCGCTACGATCATCAGAACCTGAATACGCTCGCGGAGTTCGCCCAAGAAGTCCCGACCACGGAAAACCTTTGCGTTCACATCTACGAAATAGTGCAGCGCGGCTTCACTCTCGCGCATCTGGAAACGGTGGGGATCGAAGAAACCATGCTGAATTCCTTCGAATACGCAGGCGAGAAAGAGTTCACTGCGGAAGAGGATTTGCGCGGGAGAGGGAGCAAGCCGCAAAAGCAGCCAGATAAGCGACAACAACTATGAAGCCAGCCATCGAACCCGCCACATTAACCAGCGCAACCTTCGAAGATTTGGTCAAAGAAATCATCGTCCGCCTCGGCGAAAACCCCAACCGCGAGGGCCTGCAACTCACGCCCGAGCGCGTTCGCAAATCGTTAGAGTTTCTCACGCGCGGCTACACCGAAGATCCCGAAACCCTGCTTAAGGGCGCGCTCTTCACTCAGCCTTACGACGAGATGGTTATCGTCAAAGACATCGAAATGTTTAGCCTCTGCGAGCACCACATGCTGCCATTCTTCGGCAAGGTGCATGTCGCCTACATTCCGAACGGCAAGGTCATCGGACTCAGCAAACTTCCGCGTCTCATCGAGCTGTTCTCGCGCCGCCTGCAAATTCAAGAGCGCCTCACCACCCAGATCGCCGAAACCATTCAGAAAGTCGTCGAACCGCAGGGTGTGGGCGTGGTCATCGAAGCCCGTCATCTCTGCATGATGATGCGCGGAGTCGAAAAGCAACACTCGGCCGCGGTCACGTCGTCGATGCTTGGCTGCTTCCGGGAAGAACAGGAAACGCGCCAGGAATTCTTGTCACTGATCCGCCAGCGCCCCAATGGAATCTAGAAAAGTAAGGAAGCGTACGGGGGGACAGCCAACTTGCTGCGGCGAAGGCCAGGTCAGGGTCTCGGGGAAAGCAGCAGCAACATTTTTCAGGTCAATGTTTTTCCGCCCGGCAAAGCGAAATGCGTTTCCTGCTTGAACGTCATCAGCATGTGTGTCTAAAATTACCATCGATTTTCCGCCAAAGACCAAGAAGCAAACCGTTGAGGAGATCGATGCGATCCATGTTTCTTTCCGCCCTGCTTCTGGCAGCCATCGGAATGTCGCTACCGGTATGTGCGCAAAACGTGATGAAGAAAGAGGCGGTCAAACCGCCTGACAGCCGGTCGCAAGCGGTTCTGGCCCAGTGGAACGATATCGGCCGAAAGCTCACAGCCATGGCCGAAGACTTTCCCGAAGACAAATACGACTTCAAGCCCAATGCCGCCGAGCGCACGTTCTCCGAACAACTTCTCCACGCCGCTGGCGTGACTTACTTTTTCACGAACGCTTTGATGGGCAAGGAGCTGCCTAAAGAAGAAAACCCCAAACGCCAGGAATTCAAAAGCAAGGCGGAAATTGCCGCCTATGTCGAGAAGGCCTTTGCCGACGGGGCTGCCGCCATCAGAGCCAAAGGCGATAAAGGAATGAGCGATTTGGTGATTGATCCTTTCGAACACAAGCAGGTTCGGGTTTCCGACTACGCGTGCGGTTTCATCGAACACTCGGGAGAACATTATGGCCAATTGGTGGTCTACTACCGGGTCTTGGGCTTAGTTCCACCCGAATCGCGGCCGCGAAAATAATTGGCAAAAGGCATGGCAAAGCGGCGAGCTTGGCCCGGGCAGACGAAGTGGCTCATAAAGAGCTCTGCGCGTCAAGTCAATAAGAGAGAATCGCAAGAAGAAGCCGCTAGCGGTAGGCGTACGGATATCTCATCCGCCGTTCGCCGAAGGCTTTTACCAGCAACGCCCCGGACAAAAATCCGCCCACGTGCGCCCAAAATGCCACGCCCCCCATGTTGTGCGTTTGCACGGCTAATACAGTCGCCGTTCCGCTCAGAAAATTCAGCAGAAACCAATATCCGAGGATGATCCATGCCGGCACCCACAGCACAAAAACGAAAAACCACGTGAGTACTTTCGCCCTTGGATACAGCACAAAGTACGCCCCCAGCACGCCGGCAATCGCTCCGCTCGCGCCCAGAGCCGGCACCGTCGAATGAATGTCGACCGCGACCTGCGTGCTCATCGCAATCAATCCGCACAGCAGATAAAACACCAGGTATTTGAAATGTCCAAGGTAATCTTCAATATTGTCGCCAAAGATCCACAAAAACCACATGTTACCGATCACGTGCATCCACGAAGCGTGCAGAAAGAGGGAGGTGAAGAAGGGAACTACGACCGCCGGCAAAGGGTATCTCGTCGACCCTGCCAGCAAGGCCGCCAGATGTGACGGCACCACCGCAAACTGATGCACCAACCCGTTCAGCGCACGCGCAGTAAGCGTCGCCTCAAAGAGAAAAATCAGCAGGTTGAGCGCGATCAGAAAGCGTGTTACCCACGGTGAACTGTATCGGGGCTGGTCGTCGCGAATCGGCAGCATGGGTCAGTTTTCGTAATTTGATAAGTTAGTAATTTCGAGACCTGGAAAGCCTGGCCATCCCGAGCGGCACGTTTTGTCGCGAAGGATTTATGCAGTTTGACGGCGTCATCCCCATGCCTCGCGTTTTCATGTAGACCTTTGGCTTTAGCCGAAGGCGGCGAAGCCGCGGTGCGAGGGATCTCACGCTCCAGGGAACCAGGCAAGAGACTAAACTACTCGATCACCAAATTACCAAATCCCCGCATGAATGGCGTGATTATCGTCGACAAGCCCGCCGGATGGACCTCCCACGACGTCGTCAACCGCATGCGCCGCATCCTCGGCCAGCGCTCGGTGGGACATCTCGGCACCCTAGACCCACTCGCGACCGGCGTTCTCCTGCTCGTGACAGGCAGTTTTACGCGCCTGGCCCGGTTCTACACCGCAGCAGAAAAAAGCTACGAAGGTGTCATCCGCTTCGGCTTCGCCACCACTACCTACGACGCCGACGGCGACCCC